>DATDNV010000232.1:0-4039 GCA_036518075.1 Thermoanaerobaculia bacterium | reverse complement strand
CGGTCCCCGACTTGCTCAACGCCGTCAAGCAGCAAAGCACCGTCAACCCGTCCGGAGGCATCGGAACGGAACCTGCCCCCAAAGGGCAAGAGTTCACCTATACCGTCCGCTCGCAGGGCCGACTCGTGTCCGCCGAAGAGTTCGGCAACGTCGTCGTTCGCTTGAACCCCGACGGCTCGGTCGTGCGCATGAAGGACGTCAGCCGCATCGAGCTCGGCGCTTTGAATTACCAGCAGCGCGCGAGGCTCAATGGCAAGCCCTCCTGCCCGATCGGAATCTTTCAGGTCCCGGGCTCCAATGCGATCGCGGTGGCCGACGGCGTCAAGAAGACGATGAAGGAGCTCAAAGAGCGCTTTCCCGACGACCTCGATTACGTCGTCGCTCTGGACACTACGCTGCCGGTCACGGAGGGCATCAAGGAGATCGAGCACACACTCTTCGAGGCGATCGTGCTCGTCATCATCGTCGTCTTCCTCTTCCTGCAGGGCTGGCGCGCCACGCTCATTCCCCTGCTCGCCGTGCCAGTCTCGCTCGTCGGCACGTTCATCCTCTTCCCGATGCTCGGCTTCTCGATCAACACGCTGTCTCTCTTTGGCCTGGTGCTCGCGATCGGCCTCGTCGTGGACGATGCGATCGTCGTGGTCGAGGCTGTGGAACACCACATCGAGCACGGCCTCTCACCGAAGGACGCCACGCTGAAGGCGATGGAGGAGGTCACGCAGCCAGTCATCGGAATCGCCCTCGTGCTCTCGGCGGTGTTCATTCCGGTCGCCTTCATGGGCGGGATCCAGGGTCGCATGAACATGCAGTTCGCCATCACGATCGCGGTCTCGGTCCTGATCTCGGCCTTCAACGCGCTATCGCTCTCGCCGGCGCTCTGCTCCCTGATTCTGAAGCCCAAGAAGCAGTCGAAGGGACCGCTCGGGAAATTCTTCGCCTGGTTCAACCGCGTCTTCGAGAGGCTGACCAAAGGTTACGTCAACCTCTCGGGCCGCCTCATTCGCAAGATGGTCATCTCCATCGGCATCCTGATTGGGTTCGTGGTGCTCTCGGGGCTCCTGGGCAAGAGGCTACCCTCCGCCTTCCTCCCCAACGAGGACCAGGGCTATTTCTTTCTGAACGTCCAGCTCCCGGATGCGTCGTCGCTTCAGAGGACAGACGCCGTGTGCCAGAAGATCGAGCAGATGCTGCTGGACAAGAACGGCAGCGGGAAGGGCGTCAAGTACATCACCACCATCGCGGGATTCTCGCTGCTCTCCGGAGCCTCGGCTCCCTACACCGCTTTCTACTTCGTTGCGCTCGACCCGTGGGACGAGCGCAAGGGCAAAGACATGTTGGCCACGGCGATCGTCCGTCGCTTGAACGGAGAGCTGCGCGCGAAGGTCCTCGAGGCCAGCGTGGTCGCGTTCGAGCCGCCGGCCATCCAGGGCCTCGGCACCGGAGGCGGCTTCTCCTTCTGGCTGCAGGACCGCAGCGGCGGAACGGTCGAACTGCTGAATCAGAATCTCCAGAAGTTCCTGGAGGCGGCCAGAAAGCGCCCCGAGCTCGCCAACGTCAACAGCGTATGGCGGGCGTCGGTGCCCCAGATCTACGCCGACATCAACCGCGACAAAGTCTTGAAGCAGGGAGTCGCGGTCGGCGACGTCTACCAGTCGCTTCAGGCTTTCCTGGGCGGCATCTACGTCAACCAGTTCAACCGCTTCGGGCGGCAGTGGAAGGTGTTTCTTCAGGCGGAGGCGGAGGGACGCGTCAAGCCCGAAGACATCAACCAGTTCTATGTCAAGAACAACGACGGCAAAATGGTTCCGCTTTCGGCCGTCGTGACCACGCGTGCCATCGCGGGACCCGAATTCACCAACCGATTCAACCTCTTCCGGGCGGCTCAGGTCACTGGCATTCCGGCGCCGGGCTACAGCTCCGGACAGGCCGCCACCGCTCTCCAGGAAGTCTTCAAAGAGACGATGCCCCGCGAAATGGGCTACGACTGGGCCGACATGTCCTACCAGGAGATCAAGGCAGCGGGGGCCGGAGCTCGGGTCTTCATCATGTCGATCGTCTTCGTCTTCCTGATCCTCGCCGCCCTCTACGAGAGCTGGTCGCTCCCCTTCGGCGTCCTTCTATCGGTGCCGGTCGCTGTCTTCGGCGCTTTCGTAGGACTTCTGATGCGCAAGTTCAACCTCGACGTGTACGGCCAGATCGGCCTCGTCATGCTGGTCGGCCTTGCCGCCAAGAACGCGATCCTGATCGTCGAGTTCGCCGTCCTCCAGCAGAAGGAGAAGGGAATGGGCCTCGTGGATGCCGCTCTCGAGGGGGCGCGGCTGAGGCTGCGGCCGATCCTGATGACTTCGTTCGCGTTCATCCTGGGCTGCGTGCCGCTCTACACGGCGTCCGGCTCGGGCGCGGAGTCGCGCAAGATCCTCGGCACCGTCGTCATCATGGGGATGTTGGCTGCGACGGGACTTGCGATCTTCATCATTCCCGCGCTTTTCGTGTTGGTCGAGAAGATCGCCGGCAAAGGAAAGGCGAAGGCAGCGGAAGCTGCGGCCCCGGCGGGGGCGCCGAAGCCCTCTCCCGCGGGGGGGCACTGACATGAAGCGCCGCTTCCTCCTTTTCTTCCTCCTTCCCGTGTTTGCCGGGTGCGCGGTCGGCCCGAACTACAAGCAGCCGCCGGTGACCGTCCCCGACCAGTACCGCGAGGTGCAAGGGCCTCCGGCTCCGGCTGCGTCGCTGGCCGACCAGCCCTGGTGGGAGGTTTTCCGCGATCCGACGCTCCAGGGGCTCATCGACGAAGCTCTCGCCAAGGGGTACGACGTCCAGCTCGCCGCCTGGCGTGTCGACGAGGCGCGGGCGCGCGCGGGAATCGCGCGCTCCGAGTTCTGGCCGCAGATCTTCTACGGCGGTCAGTGGTCACGCGGACAGCAGTCGAGCTTCGTTCCGCCGTTCACTCACGCGACGCAGGACCTACACAGCGTCAACGTCAACTTCGGCTGGGAAATTGACCTCTGGGGACGCATCCGGCGGTCGAACGAAGCAGCAAAGGCCCAATACCTGGCGACGGAAGAGGCGCGCAGGGGTGTTTTGCTTTCTCTCGTCTCTGAAGTCGCCCAGACCTACTTCCAGCTGCGCGAGCTCGATGAGGAGCTCGTCATCGCGAAGAACACCGTGGATGCATTTCAGGGAACTTTCGATCTCTACCAGCGCAAGCTCAATGAAGGAGCGGGGAACGCTTTGCAGACCTCGTATGCCTCGGCCGCTCGAAATCAGGTCGCGGCGCAGGTTCCCGAGCTCGAGAGACAAATCGAGGCGACCGAGAATCAGCTCAACTTCCTTTTGGGCCGCAATCCCGCGGAAATCCCGCGAGGACTCGAGCTCGCGAGCCAGCCGATGCCTCCCGAGGTGCCCGCCGGCCTGCCCTCGACGCTCCTCCAACGCCGCCCGGACGTCCTGCAGGCCGAGCAGGAGCTCATATCCGCCAACGCGCTCGTCGGCGTCGCGACCGCGAATTTCTTCCCGACGATCAGCCTCACCGGACTATTCGGGGGCGTGAGCCCCGAGGTGTCGAGCCTTTTCCCCGAGGGCAGAACCTGGTCGATCGCGGCGGGACTATTCGGGCCGCTGTTCCAGGGCGGCCGCCTCATCAGCCAATACGACGTCGCATATGCCCAGTGGCAACAATCGGTCGTTCTCTACGAGCAGACGGTGACCGGAGCTTTCTCGGAAACGACGACCGTGCTTTATGCAAGAGAGAAGCTCGCTGCGTCAGTCGCCGAGCTGGAAAAGACCGTCGCGGACTACCGGGAAATGGTCCGTCTGACGAACTTGCGGTACGACAGCGGGCTCGCGAGCTATTTCGAAGTCCTCTACGCCATGCAGCAGCTCTATCCCGCCGAGCTCGCTCTCGCCCGGCAGCGGCAGAATCTTCTGAGCGACTACGTGAACATCTACAAGGCGCTCGGCGGCGGCTGGAAAATCGAAACTCCCGACTGGAGACAGTCTTCCGCGACGCCGGCATCCACCAAGTAACTCGCGGCGCGCCGAA
>DATDNV010000231.1:0-6774 GCA_036518075.1 Thermoanaerobaculia bacterium | reverse complement strand
GAAGAGACGCGCGCGACTCCGGAGAAGCGAGAGTCGAGCGCACGCGCGGACGACAAGCTCGCCGACGGCCGCCAATATACGGGCGAGATCCGTCTGGGCGATGATCAGAAGATCGCGCTCGATGGAATCGTCTATTCCGATACGAATCCCGTCGCGTTGATCAACGGAATGGTCATCGCTCCTGGACAGGCGGTCGACGGGATGACGGTGGCCAAGATCGAGCCGGATCGCGTCGTGCTCGAAGGGCGCGGCGTCACCGTCTTTCTCCTTCTGAAGTAGCGATCTCTTCGCCTCGCGCTTCGCGGTCGACTACACTCGTTGGAGCATGACCGGGCGGAGATTCGCTCCGAGACTCGTCTACCTGGTCTTCTTTCTCTCGGGCGCCGCGTCGCTCGCCAACGAAGTCGTCTGGTTCAAGTGGCTCAACCTGATCTTCGGTTCCACGACCGCGGCGGCCGCAACGCTCCTGGCAGTCTTCATGGGAGGGCTCGCGGCCGGGAGCGCGTTCTGTTCGCGCTTCGCGCCGCGTCTCGTGCGGCCCCAGTGGCTCTACGCCGTTCTGGAGAGCGGCGTCGCCGTCTACGCCATCGCGACGCCTCTTCTCTTTTCCGGAATCGACTCCGGATACGTCTGGGCCTACCGGCACGTGGGGGAGTCCGCGAACGCTTTGCTGGTCATCCGAATACTTCTTTCCGCGGCCGCCCTCCTGCCGCCGACCTTCCTCATGGGTGCCACGTTTCCGGCTCTTTCCAAAATCGTCGAGTCGCGGCAGGTTCCGGGAAGCCGCTCCGCGCTTCTCTACGGAGTCAACACGGCGGGAGCGCTGGTGGGAACAGCCGCCTGCGGCTTCTGGCTGATTCCCGCGATCGGGCTTCAGGCCACTCTCTGGGCGTCGGCCACCACGAGCCTCATCGCCGCGCTCGCCGCGACCACGATGCGCTCCACACCGAGCCAACCGCCGGCGGCGCCCCGCCGCTCGAGCTCCTCCTATCGTCTCTGGATTGCCGCGGCGGTCACGGGCGGGGCCGCGATGGCCGACGAGGTCATCTGGACGCGCGTTCTCGTTCTCCGCCTGGGCTCCTCCGTCTATGCCTTCTCTCTGATGCTGGCGCTCTACCTCGCGGGGCTCGTTCTCGGAAGCCTGGCCGGCTCTCGAATTCGCAGGCAGGAGACGATTCGGGCGGTCAGCTTCGCGCAGGTCGCGCTCGCGGCGACCCTCTTCCTTCAGGTCTGGGGGTTTTCGTTCTACACGCGAACCCTCGTATCGATCGCGACCGTGTGGCTTCACGCGGGAACCTGGGCGGGTTTGATGGCCTCCGAAGCGTTGACGACGGCGCTTTACCTCCTTCCTCCGACGTTCTGGATGGGCTATACCTTCGCGCTCCTCGTTCGGGCAGCGAGCGGTGAAGACCGGGAAGAACCCGCGCAGGCGGGAGCGATTTACGCGGCCAACACCGTCGGAGCCATCGTCGGCTCGCTCGCCGCCGGATTCCTCGCGATCCCGGTGCTCGGCTCTCAAGTGTCGCTTCTCGCGACTGGATTTCTCGCGACCGCCGTTGCGGTCTGGCTCTGGCCGCGCGCCGCGTGGGCCCGAGTCGCGCCAGTCCTATTCGTGCCGCTGGCCTTCTTGCCCGCGCGCGACAGTGTGATCCTGACTGCGGGATCGTTCGCGGACGTGCCGCGCAACGACGTCGTCTACTACGACGAGGACGTGACGGGCACGATCGCGGTCAAGCGATACCGAGCGGGTGAGAAGGTCGCGCTCTCTCTCGAGCTCAACGGAGTCAACGTCGCCGGCACCACTCCCGATCTCATCGTCATTCAGAAGCTGCAGGGACATCTGCCGCTGCTTCTGGCGGCGCGGCCGCGGCGGGTCGTGCACATCGGGCTCGGCTCGGGCGGCACCGCCTACTCGGTATCGCGTCATTCGGTTTCGTCGATTCGAATCGTCGAGATTTCGCCGGAGGTCGTCCGCACGGCCGATCGCTTCTTCCCCGGCGTCAATCACGGTGTTCTGAAGGACCCGCGCGTGCGGGTGACGATCAACGACGGCCGCAACTTCCTGCTCGCCACGCGCGAGAGCTTCGATGCGATCCTTTCTGACTCGATCCACCCGCGATACGCGGGCAACGGCTCGCTCTACACCGAGGACTACTTCCGTCTCTGCGCCCGGCGCCTCGCTCCCGGCGGCGTGATCTCCATGTGGCTGCCGATGTACTCGCTGCGTCCGGAGGATTTTCGAGGAATCGTGCGGGCGTTTCGCGACGTCTTCCCGAACGTGAGCATCTGGTATCCCCACTCGGTCTGGAATTCCTTCACGATCGTTCTCGCCACGCCGAACAAGACGGTTTCGCTGGGGGACCTGCGCGATCGCATGCACGAGCCTTCGGTTCGCGAAGACCTGGCTCGAATCGGCGCCGACGATCCTGCCGAGCTGCTCTCGTACCTTCTGCTCTCGCCCGACGACGTCTCCCGCTGGGTCGCCGAAACGCCGCCTCACGTCGACGACCGTCCCACGGTCGAGTACGAAAGCGGCCGCGTCATGGCTCAAAACGGGACGTGGGCCGCGACGTTTGCGGATCTCGTTGGCCGGCGCAGCCGCATCCAGAGCTTCGTCGCGGGGCTCGCACCGGACGATCCCGAGTCGCGACGAGTCCTCGAGCGGTTTCAGGCGTCGCAAACAGTCCTCGAGCAGCATCGCGCAGACGTGATCGATCTCGCGCGCCGGGAGCCCTGACCGCCCTAGACCACCAGCTTCGCCCGTCGATTCGTCTCTTCGTCTGCCGCCGAAAGAGGCAGGCTATGCGGCAGAGGAGCGCGATCGATGCCGAAGACTCGGCGGCGAAGAGGCCGAAAATCCGAGTCTCGGTCCAACCGGCGCCGCCGAACGCCGCCCGCCATCGGATGCAGCCGGAGCCGCGCGCTCCAACGAGACTGCAGGGAATAACCCAGGACGGCCGAGCTCGATGCGTAGAGACGAAAATCCCATCGCCCTCGAGCGAGGCGAATGATTTTGCGCGTGACGTCCGGAGCCGCGTAGAACGCGCGATAACACTCGAAGAGCCATTCGGTGAGCCGCGCCGGCAGCAGCGTGGGGTGACGCCACGTCATGCTCGATCCATCGTAGCGGTCGAGGTTGTCCTCGGTCAGGAGTCCGGCGTGCCGGAACTCCTCGTACTGCTCCGTTCCCGGAACCGGCGTCAAAAGGTAGAAGGACGCCACGTCGGGAGCGAGGCGGCGCAGAGTCTCCAGGTGCTCCCGGATCGACTCCTCGGTGTCCGACGGGAACCCCAGGATGTTCGAAAAGTGGCTGGAGATGCCGTGCTCGCGGCAGAGTCGAACGATCTCCGCGTACTTCGCGGGCGTGTTGTGAAATTTGTGTGCGCTCTGGAGCGTCCGCGAGTCGAACGACTCGGCGCCGACGAACATCTGAAAGCAGCCCGCCCGCGCGAGAAGGCGGACGAGCTCTGGCTGTCGATAGATCTGAGCATCGCACTGGACGAAGAAGGGAAGCCGGATCCGCTCCTCGATCATCGATTCGAGCAGCGTCTGGACCTCCGGATACTTGTTGAAATTGTCGGACGTGAACATGATGAAGCGAACCCCGGCCGCCTGCGCCCGGAGGAGTGTCGCCATCGTCGTCTCGACCGGCTGGCTGCGCACCGCGTGGCCGGCGATCTTGATCACCGAGCAGAAATTGCAGGAGTACGGACAGCCGCGCGCCGGGTAGACGCCGAGCAGACGCACGACATATCGGGCGAGATCGCGGCGGGAGGGCGGAACGATCACCGGCGCGCTCAGTCGCGCCTGCCAGCGGGTGTCACCGCCGTATACCGGCTGGAGATGTCCCGCGGCTGCGTCGGCGAGGATCTCCGTCCATACGAGCTCCGCCTCGCACAGCGCGAACGAAACCCCGTGTCCCTGGAGAATCCGCGTGTCGCAGGTCATCGGATGCGGACCTCCGATGACCGCGGAGCAGCCGCGCGAGACGGCGGCTGCCGCGAGATCGAGCGCCCGATGCAACTGGTGACTCTGCACCCCGACGAGAGCCAGAAGCACACGAACGCCCCGCTCCGGCTCCAGGAGACGGAGATAGTCGAGATCGGTCTGAACGTACTCGTCGATCCGGTGCGTCTCGCACCGCAGATTTCCGAGGCGCGCGGGCGTCATGCTTGCCAGGTACGGAACCGTGCTGTTGGGCATGAAGCCCCAGCGAAACCGCTCGACGTAGCCGTCGGCGGCGTACTTGCTCGGCTTGAGGATGACGACCCGAAGAGTACCGGCCCCGGCCATCGGATTCCGTAAACTCCGAACGGAGGCTACGCCTCGCGGCTCGAAACGATCAAGCCCAAAGGAAACGCTTAGCTGCCGGGACTCCTGGGCTCGCCGATTCCGACGGCCTTCAAGAACTGGACCGCGACTCGCGGCGCATCGAAGCGGGCAACGCGGCGCGTGCCCGCGGAGCCGAGCCGCTGACGTTCTGCAGCGTCTCCGAGCAGTCGATCGAGCGCCGACGCGAGAGCGTCTGGATCGCCGGGCGGAACGAGGATTCCACACTCGCCGTCTTCGATCACTTCCGGCACGGCAGCGGCGCGGGCGGCCACCACGGGAAGCCCGGCCGCCATCGCCTCGAGAAAGACGATCCCGAATCCCTCCTGCCGCGAAGGGAGGCAGAAGATATCCGCACTGCGGTACTCGGCGGCCAGGCGTTCGAACGAAACGTGCCCGAGAAAGGTCACTCGTTCGGCCAATCCCAGGGCTCGCGAACGCCGCTCGAGCCCGGCCCGTTCCGGTCCGGCGCCAACGATCGTCAAAACCGCATCGCTCTTCACGAGCGTCATCGCGGCGAGCAAGGTCGCGACATCCTTGCGCGGATAGAGATGCGCAACGCAGAGAATCGATCTGCGAGCCGGCGGTCTCGGAGCGATCCGGCCGAGCGCTTTTCCCCACCGCGCGAGATCGATCGGTTCCGGAACGATCGTGATCCGGTCCGCGGAAACTCCGTAGTCGGTTCCGATCCGGGAGGCGGCATAGCGGCTCGTGGCGAAGACTCCGGCCGAGCGCCGGACGTGAACCCTTTCGAGCCAGGACTCGACCGTCAGTCGCACGCGAGGAATTCCTCGCTCGAACCGTGCTTCTTCGGCGATGACGCCCTTGATCGATGCGAAGTGCGGCGCGCCGGAGCTCGCGAGGAAGAGTCCGTCGAGATCGAAGCCCACCACGACGTCGGGGCGTCGGCGGCGCGCCTCGCCGCGAACAGCGAGGTTGAACGCGAGACGCCGGGCGAGGGAGACGAAGCTCCTCTCCGGCGCGATCAGGTCGACCGTGTGGCCGCGCGCCTCGATCGCCTCCTTGAGCACGGAGATCCCAACGTAGGTTCCACTGCCGCCGCGGACATCGGCGGGAGTGCCCGTCACGAAGAGTAGCCGCGGCATGGAATTCGTATATACCTGCGAACGTGCCCGGGCACGATCCCGTTCTCGCCTACTACCGGACGATTCTTCCGTTTTACGAGAAGGAATCGGTGGCGCGGGCGCACCTGGCCTTCTGGACCGCGCTGGCCCGCACCTGGCGGCCCAACCGGATCCTCGAGATCGGATCGGGCCTCGGCCGGATCACGACCGCGCTCTCCAGACTCGCCCCTGCCGCCGGCATCGACATCTCGCTCGAGATGCTGCGACTCGCCGGAAGGCGGAGAAGCGCTCCGCGGGGGCGCCTGTTCTTCGTCAACGCCGACATGCGCGACCGGGTCTTCGACTGCGTCTTTGACCTCATCATCGCGCCGAGCGACCCGCTCTCGCATCTGACAGAGACCTCGGACCGCCACCGCGCGCTCTGCGCCGTCGCCCGGCAGCTTTCGCCCCGCGGGCGGTTCGTGCTGGAAGCGCTCTACCGCCCTCGCCGAGCTCGACTCTCCCTCGACCGCCGGATTCCCTACCGGGGCGGCGAGCTCTCCATACGCGAAACCTGGACGCCGGACGAACCGGGCTCGCTCTGGCGCGCGCAGTACGCCTACCGTGACCGGCCCCGGCAAGGACGCGAGCGGCGGCTCACGGCTTCCTTCGCGGCGCGCTGCTGGAATCCCGGCGAGCTCGACTCCTTTTACGCCGACTGCGGTCTGCGCGTGGAGCAGCTCTGGGGCGACTGGGATCGCCGCCCATTCACCCCCGGCGCCAAGCGTCTCCTCGTCGTCGCATCGAGAGAGGAAAGCCTTCGGTCCCTTTCCTCCGCTTCGAGTCGAGCCCGCGCGACTCGCTAACGGCTTCCCGACACCGGAGCCGCGCCTTCCTTCTCGGCCCAGAAGAATCGCGGCAGGGGTTTTTCCGAGGGCCACTCGCGCTTCAGCGTTTCCGCGTCGAAGAGCTCGCCGTTCTTCACCACCCACCGGATCTTTACGGTGTTGTGGATGTCGTCGAGGGGATTCGCGTCGAGGACCATGAAGTCGGCGAGCTTGCCGGCTTCGATCGACCCCAGGTCGGGCGCGAAGCCGATCTTGTCCGCCGCCGCGATCGTGGACGCGCGGATCGCTTCCATCGGAGTCATCGCGGAACCTTTCGGGCCTCCCTCGCCCGCCATCATCCAGACTTCCCAGTGCGGGCCGAGGCCCTGAAGCTGCCCGTGCGCGCCGAGGGAGACATTGCCGCCGGCGCGCACGACCTCGGCCACGCCGTGAGCGACCGTCGGAAACTGATACTCCTCCGGCCAGATCCAGGGGTGTCGCCGCGCCATCGCGTCGATCCCGCGATGCGGAACGAACCGGTTCAGCTTCGGATC
>DATDNV010000230.1:0-10255 GCA_036518075.1 Thermoanaerobaculia bacterium | reverse complement strand
ACCATCGATCCCCGCGCGATAGAGCACCGATGTCGCCGCAATGTCACTACGCTGAAACTTGACGCCGCCGTAGACGGAGACACCGTGAAATGGCGGCGGCCGCTGCTCGAGCTCGAACTCGTCGAGCTTCTGGTGCAGCGTCGGCTCGTTTGTCAATTGCCGCTGATAGCGCAGCCGGGTGGATCCGAAGCTCGGGAAGCTCGTTTCCGCTGCGACCGTTCGCTGCGAGAACTGAGAAAGCACGCCGTTCGTGGTCGAGCTCAGATCCTGCTTCGCATAGGACGCCGTCAGCATCAGGCTCTGCCACAGCCGCACGCTGGGAGAGAGAAGAACCACTTCCGAGCGTAAGTCGGGAACTCCAATGTTGCCCTCCAGGTTGTTTTGATACCTCGCGAACGATCCGTAAGCGGAGAAACGCTTTCCGGCGAACTCCGCCAGTGCGTAAGGTCCTTCGCGGTTGCCAACGGATGCGGTCGAGAGAGGCACGTAGTTGACGCCCTCTCTCATGTAGTCGGCCTGGACCTTCCAGGCATCGCCTTCGAAAGCGGATCCCGCGACGAAGGAAAGAAAGTGGCCGCTCTTGTAGATCGAGTCGTCGGGATAGGTGTATTGCGCCAGGGATCCTCGCGCGGAGAGCACCCATTCCGTCATGGGACGCGCCGTCAAACCCAGAGTGTACGTGTGGGCATCGCTCGGCGCAGGTACTCCGAAGAGCGGGTTGTCCGCCTCCTCATGACTCTTGGTGTGCAGGGTTTCGAAATCGAGAGTCACCCGGCCTTCCGCGCGCGTCGCCGCGCCGGCGAAGCCCAGGAAGGACTCCGGAGCGAATTCGGCCTCGGGAAGCTGGACCCCGCGAAAGAGCTCGTTGCGCCCCCCAAACAGCGAGAGTGCGAGATTCCGATTCTCGGCCCGCACCGAGATTCCCCGAAGGAGCGCCAACGGGACGTAATCGTTCGAAAAATGAAAGGGGGCGGCGTCCAGCCTTTCCTGCATGTCTCCGATGCCGGCACCGAGCCGGAGGTCACGGAAGGAGAGATCCTGCACCCTCAGCATGAAGCGACCGACCGTCGTGCTGCCGGCACGATTGACCAGGGTCAGGTCGCCCCAGGACGAGCCGCTCACCGGCAACAGCTGGGTGAAACCGAGGGCGATGCCGTTGGCCGATTCGCCCGGGAGAGTGTCGTAGTAGCTCTCGGCGCCCGACAGAAGCGTCCCGGCCGGTTGAGCGAGAACCGAACGCGACACCGTGACGCTCAGAATGGCGGCGGCAAGACCAAATCGCGACCAACCGCGAATCCTTCGGCGAAAAGACATCGCGGCGCCCGGGCCGGTGGCCCGCTCAGCTCCCGGCGACGGTCACGCGCGTTTCCGCGGCGAGACGTTCTTTCAGCCCAACGTCCACGACGGCTCGAACCAGATACTGCCCGGCAGGAAGAGACTCATCGAGCCGAAAGACTTCGGTGCGCGGAATGCCCGGCAGCACCGGAAAGCTCTTGTATTCGAATTTCTTCACCAACCGCCCATCTGCGTCGAGAATCTCCAGATCTCCGTTGACTCGGTACTGAGTCGTTCCATCGTTTCCGAACTCGGTCACGACGTCATAGCCGGGTTTCTTCTTTTCTCGGGTCTGAGGCTCGAGCTCGAGACGCCTGATCTTGGCGACGACCGGCGGATCGCCCACGGCGACATAAAGCGTGGTCACCATTCGAATCAGGTTGACGACGCCCGTCTGGCCGGCGATCTTCTCCTTCGGCGGAGGAACGGTGTCGAAGAGGATGGCGCAGTGATAGCCGCCCTGCGGGGCTGTGCCGGGCACCTTCATCGTGTACCGAACGAGCTGCGCACCACCCGGGTCGACGGTGAATTCCGTCGGATTGATCTTCAGCCACTGGGCGCACGCCCAGGTCGTGGCGCCCGGCTTGACAAATTGAGTCTCCCCCGAAGGGGTGAGCGTCCAATCCGATATCGTCGAGCGAATCTGCACCGGCTCGTCGCCCGTGTTGGAGATTCGGACGGGTTGCGAGGTTTCGGCGCCTGCCTGTGCCTTGAGCTCGGCGCGCAGAGGAGAGATTCCCAGGGTAATCGGCTGCGCGAGCGCAGCCGAAGCCGCGAACGCCATGACGAAAGCGAGCGATGTGTAACGCATCATTCCCCCACCCCACTCATCCGCGGAGGGTCGTTGCCCTCCGCGGAGTCGTCACGAATCCAATCAGTTGCTGGTGATGGTGTACCGAATCGGCACGGTATATGTGTCGGTCTCCCAGCTCGGGCTGTTGACCAGGTCGAAGTTCGAAGAGAACGATGCGTTGTTGGCATGCGCGTTCGCGCCGATCGCGGTGATCACGTTCTGATTGGCGAGGACGGCGTTGATCGATCCATTGTTGGAGGTTCCGGGTCCGGTGTTCGCGGTGGTGGTGAACGAGAACGAGTCGGTTCCGATCACGGGCCCGGCCCCGCCGGCGCCAGCCACCCAGTTGGTGGTCGCGGCGAGCGTGATCGAGCCCGAGCCGCCGACCTTGGTGGTTCGCAGACTGTAGGTCACGACGCAGCTTCCCAGGTAATCCGCGAACGCGCCCGCCGTTGAGAGCGTCGTCGTTGCTCCGCAGACGCTGATCTTCGCGTCCGCCGCCACGGTGATCGAGACGGTCGTGGTGGCATTGGCGCTCGCCGCGAACGCGGGCAATGCAACCAACGCCATCAATGCCAGGGCAGCCAGGGATCCCTTCAGGACTTTCATCGGACCACTCCTTTTCTGTTCAAAACAGTTCCATTTAGATCGCTGTGAGAGTCCAGAGAATCGTTTGCGTGTAGGTCCCCGTCGAGTAGAGCCAGGAATTCTGGAACGTGAAAAGATTCGTAACGGTGCCAGTCACCGTGTCGGCGTTGGTCATCGCTCTGCCATCGTTACCGGTGATCACGGTGACGGGAGAGGTCGATAACGCTCGCGGGCCGTTGCCAGGGTTCCAAAACGCCATGTTCTTGGGCGGTATCGAGTGCACCCAGATCGCCGACCCGACGTTCCAGCCGACGTTGCCAATCGCGATCGAGTCCGTCCCGGAGACCAGAGTTGGGCCGTTCGCCTGCACCGTGAGCGTGATGTCTTCTCGCTGCGGATTGACGATGAAGATCGTCGCTGTCACGGGGCCCGTGCCGTTGATGACCGGCGTCGTGTTCGGATTCGCCGAAGGAAATGACACGTTCGCGGAAACGGACAAGGTGATCGACGCCAACGCTCGCGCAGCGTGGGTCCCCGCGGCCACGAACAGGAGAACGGCGGCCACGCGTCTCATCTCAGTTGGAGGACAGCGTGAAGGTCACGGTCGCGGTGTAAGTGCCCGTCGAAAAGAGGGGGGAGTTGGCCAGAGTCCAGTTCACCGTGACTCCCGTGCCGTTCGCCTTCGCGTCCGCTCCGATGGAGCTGACGACCGACGTCGCCGAGCTGGTGGCGGCAGTGATCGTTCCGGCGCAGGGACTTCCAACGGTCGGTGAACCGCTGCACGTGTAGGTCAAGTCGCCGTTGGAGACGAGGGGACCGCCCGCGGGAGCGAACTCGGCCGCCTGAAGGACGATCGAACCGGATCCACCGACCTTGGTCGTCCGAATCGAGAAGGTCACGGTGGTCGACCCCGTATAGAGGGCAAACGCACCGACTCCCTGAGTCAGGTTCGTGGGAGAGGAAACCGTGATGCTGGCGTCCGCCGATACCGTGGCGCTAACGGTGGTCGAGCCGGTCCGAGTCACCGCCTGCGTTCTCGAGGCGAGAAGCCAGTAGAAGACCAAGAGCGTCAGGAATGGACGAGCCTTCAGCGGGAGGCCTTCAGAAACAGCTTTTGGCCCTAGGTACCCGCCGGTGTCTCCAAGATGTCTCATGCTTGTCCACTGAGACATAAAGGCAACAGTTATGCCGTGGCACACTCTCGATGATCATCTCCACTTCACGGCATAGCTAAGTTTCTGAAAGAAAGATGTTTATTGATAGTGCGTCCGGCAGCATAACTGCCTATCTTACGCACTAGAGTTGCTATTGAGCGGCAGGTATATGACGAGTCTTAGACAAATACTGACGTGATACGTTCTGGTCGTGACGTAGAGTGCTCGCGATGAGGCTCAAATTTATGGGCCAGAGCCTTGAAGTGCGCGAGTCGGGAGCCGGCCGTACGCTCGTTCTCGTGCATGGCTATCCGCTGGATGGAGCCGTGTGGTCCTCGCTTTCTCGGCGCCTCTCCGATCGCTTCCGCGTCCTTAAGCCGGATCTGCCCGGGCGCATCGACAATCCCGCCGACCCGGCGTCCTCGATGGCCAGCTATGCCGACTTCATCGAAAAAGTCGTCGAGTCGGCGGACTCGCCGGTCGGTTTGGCCGGATTCTCGATGGGCGGCTACGTCTGCTTTGAGCTGATGAAGCGGCGGCCATCGTCGGTGCACGCCCTCGCCCTCGTCGACACTCGCGCGAACGCGGACGACGAAACCGGCAGGGCGAATCGACAAGCGGCGATCGCGACTGTCCGAGCCGAGGGGGTCGGGCCCATCGCCGAAGCGATGCTTCCCAAACTTCTCTCTCCGGATGGGATGAAGCGTGCCGAACTGGTGGAGCGCGTGCGGCGGATCATCCTCCGGCAGTCCCCTCAGACGATCGAGTCCGATCTGGCGGCGATGCGCGACAGGCCCGATTCCACCGACTTCCTCGCTCACCTCGCGATTCCGACGCTCGTGGTCGTTGGAGAGCACGACACGATCTCTTCGCCGGCAGAGAGTCGGGCGATGTCCCAGAAGATCCCGGGCGCCCGATTCCTCGAGATCGCCGGCGCCGGCCATCTCACGCCGCTGGAAAAGCCCGCCGCCGTCGCTCAGGCGCTCGGAGACTTCTTCAGCGACGCCCTCCCTCGTTGAGTCGATCCTCTTTCGTCGTTTCTATTCGCCAAACCGCGCTCCAGCTCGCGGCGCTCGAAGTCTCCTTCGGCTCCGGTTTAGAAAGTCGCAGCGCCGGTCGCGCAGCGACCGCCTGCGCTGCAAGCTGAGGCGCACGCCGCGGGAGTCGGAGCGCCGCGACGGGATCAGGCTCGCAGTCGAGTCCCGTAACCGCCGACCTTCGGCCGGCGTTGCCTAATTCTGCGGGTCTGCCTTCGCTGGCCGGCCGGGACGAGCTGCGGGCCGGTGGCGTCAGCCAGATCCCGTCGCTAGCGAAGACGACGTCTAGAAGCTGACCCGGACTCCGAGCCTCGCCGATGTCGGCGACGTCCGATAAATCGGTTGCTTGTACGTCGGGTTGACGGGCGTCGGCGATGCATTGTCCGACTCCTGGAAACCCCATCGTTCATCGAGCGTTACCGGTCTCTGCGCATTGAAGATGCTGAATACGTCGACGAGTATGTTGACGGAGACCGGACCGATCGGAATCGGGTAACCCAGGTGGAGATCGGCCTCGTAATTGTCCGGCGTCCGGCCCTCGGCTCCGCGGTTCGTCAGGAAGAATTCGTAACGGCCGTATGCGTCCGAGAAGCCGTACCGCGTCAGCGGTGTGCCCGACCGCCAGTAGGCGGCAAGCCCGACCTGAAGCCGGAACGGTGTGATGTACACGCCGGAAACCTTGAGTTGGTTGCGCCGGTCGTTGGAGAGCGGCCCGCGATTCGTGATGACGTTGAGATTGCGGCCGTCGGTGAAAAAGTCGAAGTAGTCGTATGCCGCTGAGATGTTGGGATCGTTCAGAGCCGTCTGCGTGAACGGCGAGTATTCGCCGTCATAGTTGCCATCGAGCGTCGAATAGATGTAGGACGCCATCGCCTGCCAGTTGTTCGAGAACCGCTTGCTCACATCGAGCTGGATTCCCCGATAGATGCGGATCGGACGCGGCGCCGGAAAGAGGGTCGTGTAGTCGAGGCCGTAAATCTGCGTGAATCCCGGGAAGAATCCGCTCGCTGACTGGCCAGGGCCGCCTTTCCCCGGGTTGCCGATGCAGTAAGTCCCGTCGTTGATGCAGAGGAAATCCTCGATGACGTTGCCGTAGTCGCGATAGACGCCCTTGATTCCCACCGCGACATCCTTCACGACCTCCCGCTCGCCTCCGATGATGTACTCGCTGATGTACTGGCCATGGATGTTGGGGTCGGAGGGTTCGGTGAAACCGCCCAGGATCGCTGATGGCGAACCGTGGTCCGACTCGGCGGCCGGATCGGGAATGTTGCTCAGGGGGTCGTAATTGATGATGCGCGGCTGCCGCTCGTACGAGAACGAGCGAATGACGAGATCCATCGGGATCTGCTCGTAGAAGCGGCCGTAGGAGGCGAAGACCTTCGACTTGTGATCGTTCGTCGGGTCCCAGATGACACCCACCCGTGGCGCCCAGTCATTCTTGAGGTTGATCTGCTGGACCTGATTCGCGTCGATGATCTTCTGGTTGTCCCAGCGAACTCCGGCGGAGACGGTCAGGTTCGGTAGAACCGCCCACTTGTCCTGCAGATACAAAGTCAGGATCTTGTGAGAGGGCGACGCATTCAGTGCGGAGATTGGGGCGTTGTCGACAGTCGCGGTCGGCGTCGTCCAGTAGAAGTGGTCGTAGATCGGCTTGCCCGGATTGACCGAGTTGGCGAACACCGTCACCAGCTGACCGCCCGAGTACCTCTTGATGACGTCGGCGTCCTCTTTCTCGTATTCCGCTCCGAACTTGATCTCGTGATTCCCGAGAAGCGGCGAGAGCGAGCCACCGATGAAATCCCGCTTGAAGTTCTTGTCCTGGATCAGGCCGAAACCGCCCGTCTGGAAGAAATTGTTCTGGGCGTCCTGATACTGAGGGATATCTCCCGTCGAGCTCTCGGGAGCGACCGAGTTTCTTTCCTGATGCCGCGACCATTGCGCGGATCCGGTGAGATGGGAGCCGAAGATTCCTTCATATCGCGCCGCGTAGTCTCTTCCGCCGAAATCGTTGCGCCCGGCGTAGGTCAGCGGATCACCGTTCAGGGTGTGATCCGAATCGTTGATGGCTCCGGTATCCACCTGGGGATCCTGAAAGTAGGTCCCGGTGAGCGTATGGGCAGGTGCGATCAGGAAGGTCAACTTGGCGGACGCGAGGTTGCGCGTGCTGTCGGAGTCGGTCGCCTGGCCGGCGAGGGGACCCGAAGGAAGAGTCGTCGTCGTCGTGTTTTGGACACGATCGTAGGCGCCGAAAAACCAGATTCGATCCTTCCAGAAGTAACCGCCGAGGTCGGCGCCGAAGTCTTTTCTCGTGAAGCCTTCGAGAGTCCCTCCCGTCGAGACCACCGATTTCGCGTTGGCCTGGAGCGATTTATCGTCGAAATAGCCAAACGCGTCCCCGTGAAACGCGTTGCTGCCCGACTTGGTGATCACGTTGATGATCCCGCCCGTCGAGCGGCCAAACTCGGCCTCGTAGCCGCCGGTCTTGACATCGATTTCCTGGATGAACTCGTAGTTCAGGTTCTTGCCCTGAAAACCGTACTCGACGCCCGTCGTGTTGACGCCGTCGATGAAGAAGGAATTTTCCGCGCCCGAGGATCCGTAAACCGTGATCGTGTTCTGGGTCGGGTTGCGCGGGTCGGCATCCGAAGACGTTCCGGGAACGACCTGCACGATGGAGGAATAGTTGCGGCCCGTCGGCAGCGTTTCGATCGCGCGCGTCGTCAAGTTGGTCCCGAGACCCGAGGAGGTCGTGTCGACGACCGGCGCTTCCGCGCTGACGACAACCGTCTCTTTTGCGGCAGGACGCATGACGACATCGACCGTCGAATCCTTGCCGAGGCTGACCACGATGCCGGCCTTCGTGTCGAGGGCGAACCCCGCGAGGTTGAAGGAAACCGCGTAAGTTCCCGGAGGCAGCAGTGTCAATCGGTAACGACCCCCGGTATCGGTCGTCGTCACCCGGGTGCCTTGAAGAGAGGGACTCTTCGCCTCGACGGTGACGCCCGGAAGGGTGCCTCCGGACTCATCGGTCGCTCGGCCGACGAGAGATCCGCTCGTCTGAGCCAGGACGCCGGCGGAAACCAGGGACAAAAGTGCAAAAACAACGGACGACCTTCGTACGCGCATGAACTGCCTCCCCCCCGAAAAAAATCTGCCTCATGCTAGCACTCCCGGCCGGAGCGCAACCTCGACGGTCTGCCCGCCCTGTGGTAAATCCCGATCGAATCGATGAGGATCTCTTCGAAGGCCGACCCGCGCCACCCCTCCGGATCGCGGCTTCACGTGGGCTGCGGCGAGAAGGTCATCCCCGACTGGATCAACATCGATAGTCGAAGGCTGCCGGGGGTGGACCGCATTCTCGACGTCCGCAAGGGCATTCCATTCGAGCGGGTTGCCGCGATCTACGCGGAGCACTTTCTCGAACACCTCACTCTGGATGAGGGGCTCGCCTTTCTCCAGGAATGCCGCCGCGTGCTCGCCCCGGAAGGGGTCCTGCGAATTTCCACTCCGAATCTGGATTGGGTGCTGGCGTCCCATTACCGGCTGGGGCAACTGATCCCCGAGGAGGAGCGGGTCGTCGACTGTTTTCGGCTGCTTCGGGCCTTCCATGGCTGGGGCCACGAGTTTCTGTACAACCGGTCGATGCTGTCGGCCTCGCTTCGGGCATCCGGCTTCGAAACTGTTCGCTTCCAGAGATACGGCGAGAGCGACGAGCCGTCCCTGCGAGGCCTCGAACGGCATGAGACCTGGGAAGACACTCCCGACCTGCCTCATGTCCTGATCGCCGAAGCGTCGGGCGTGGCGCGGCCTCAGCCCCTGCCGGAAGAGTTGGTACGAGAGTTCCTGGCGGCGGTCAGGACCACGTGAAATGGAAAAGCCCGAAGTCCGAGCCGACCACCAAAGGCATGCCCACGGCAGTCGGCAACGCCGTTCGAAGAACGGCGGTAACTCCGAAGTCCGAGGGAGATAGCTTGAGCGGTTCATTCCAAGGTCCCAGGCCCGTATGGTTTTTGGCTTCGCACCTGGCACTTCGCACTTAGAACTTCCACATGCAGACCCGCTGGAACGACGACCGCTTCACGACCGACCTCGAGGGCTACGTCTGGACCGCATCGCCGGTCGTTCGGAGGTATCTGCATCTTCTGGCATCCGGCGATGCGGGATGCGATTGGCTGACCTATGTCGAGTTTCACCATCTCGCCCCGTCGCTCGATCGCGCCCTGGTCCTCGGATGCGGCGCGTCCGGCTGGCTCGAGCGGGCGCTCGCCGGCCGGCACCGCTTCCGCTCGATCGTGGCCTGTGATTTCGCGCAGGACTCGGTGGAGCGCGCACGCGCGCGCGCCGAAGAAGCGGGCGTCACGAACATCGACTACCGAGTTCTCGATCTCGAGCGAGACAGCCTGGATGGGCCTTACGACGCGGTCTTCGCCAACGACGTTCTCCATCACATCGCCGACCTGGAAGGTCTCTATCTGAGAATCGACGGAGCGCTGAAACCTTCGGGAAAGTTCATCTTCAACGAGTACGTCGGACCCAACCGATTCCAGTACTCCGACGAGCGGATCGATCTGGTCAACCGGTATTTCCGCCTGCTGCCGGACCGGCTCCGACTCGATCACGTGACCGGGCAGATTCTCTGGCGCCGCGAGAGGATCGACCGCGACAAGGTGGAGCGAGAGGATCCGACCGAAGCAGTGAGGAGTGAAGAGGTCCTCCCTCTGGCCCGCCGTTTTTTCCGGACGGAGAAGGAATATCCCTATGGCGGCGGCCTGCTGAACCCGCTCCTTTTCGGAGTCGTGTCGAACTTCCGCGAAGGGATGCAGGAAGACGACCGCTACCTCGAGCTCCTCTGCGGCGCGGAAGATCGACTGACCCGTTCCGGGGCCCTCGATCCCGACTTTTTCATCTATGCCGGTGTCAAAGGGCGTTCGCCGGTCGGGCGCGCGCGGTGACGCCTCCGCTCCCGAGCGGCCGCGAGTCGTGATGAGCGGCTCCCGAACGGAGAACCGCGCGGGCCTACGGGTTCGCGTCCGCAATTCGAGCGAGCGCGGTGGGTGGAGAAGCCTCGATGCGCCGCGGGGCTCCCAGCTGCGCCGAGCGGCGGGCGGGTGGTGGCCGCTGGGCCGGCCGGCCCAGGAGATCGAAGTGGAAGACGGACTCGAAAAGCTGACGATCGACGAGTCGTTGCGGTTTCTTCGCGAATGCCGCCGCGCCCTCCGGGCCGACGGAACCCTGACGCTGCGCACGACCAATCTGGATTGGGCGTTCCAGAGCGGCTGTCGCATGAGTACCGAATCCGCGACCGAGTCGCTCGATGCCTGCCTGAGAGCAAATCTTTCCTTCCG
>DATDNV010000229.1:0-3373 GCA_036518075.1 Thermoanaerobaculia bacterium | reverse complement strand
CGGTCGACTCGGTCGCGCAAGGGAGAACCTGGATCAACTTCTCGGGAACCGTCAGCCAGGTGGAGGAGGCTTTCCAGACGTCGATCCGGCTCTTCGAAGTCGGCGGCCGCCTTCACCAGTCCAATTCCACCGAGATCACCCTTCCGGCTCGCATCGCCCGCATCGCGCACGGTGTCGTTTCCCTCTCGGACTTTCACAGCCGGCCTCTCCACATCCGCGCCGCGTCGCCCCGACCCGCCTCCGCCGGAGCCGTCCCCCTGTACACGGGTTCACCGTGCATCCACTGCGTCGCTCCCGCGGACTTCGCCACCGTTTACAACGCCGGACCTCTCTACGCGGCCGGTGTCACGGGCCAGGGAGTCGCGATCGCGATCGTCTCTCGCACGAACATCCATCTCGATGACGTGCCCTTGTTTCGGACGAAGTTCGGCCTCCCGGCCAACAACCCCCGGATCCTCGTCAACGGGAGGGATCCCGGCGTCGTGAACCCGGGAGAGGAAGACGAGGCCGAGCTCGACGCGGAGTGGACCGGAGCGGTCGCGCCGGAAGCGGAGATCGATCTCGTGGTGAGCGCGGACACGCCCACCTCCGACGGCATTTATGCGTCCGCGCAGTACATCGTGGACCAGAACGTGGCGCCCATCGTCAACGTCAGCTTCGGGCTGTGCGAGAAACAGATCCAGCCGAATCCGTTCGACGCTCTCTGGTCGCAGGCCGCCGCGCAGGGTCAGACGGTCCTCGTTTCGTCGGGCGACACGGGAGTGGCCGGCTGCGAGGATTCCAGCGCCCGGACGGCAACCCAGGGCGCCTCCGTGAACGGTATCTGCTCGCCGTTCGCGAGCACCTGCGTGGGAGGCACCGAGTTCGACGACACGATCAACCCGGGTCTGTACTGGGCGCCCACGAACGATCCGGTGAACCAGGGCTCCGCACGCGGCTACATTCCCGAAGAGGGCTGGAACGAGAACGGCTCTGCGTGCGGGGCGCTCTGCTCCTCCGGCGGAGGAGCCTCGATGCTCTATCCCAAGCCGCCCTGGCAGGCCGGGCCCGGAGTGCCGCCCGACAACCATCGATACGTCCCGGACGTCGCGGTGGAGACGTCGACGCGAGTGCCCTACCTCGCGATCACGAACGGCAATCCCGCTCTGGCCGCGTTCGGCGGGACGTCCGTTTCGGCGCCCGCTTTTTCCGGAATCATGGCTCTTCTCATCGCGCGCATGGGCGGACCGATCGGCAGCGCGAACCCGCGTCTCTATCAGATCGGTGCGGCCCAATTCGGGGCCGGGGGACTGGCCGTCTTTCATGACTCGACGTCTGGAAACAATTCGGTGCCGGGCGCGGCCGGTTTCTCGTGCGGCTTCGGATACGATCCCGTGACCGGATGGGGCTCCGTCGACATCGACTCTTTCGTGACGAACTGGCCGCTCCCCGACGGCGCGAAGCTCGAACCGGTCGTTCCGAATCGGGGGGACCGGTCGCCGCGAGTCGTTCTCGTTCGCTGATGGCCGTGCGGCGGCGGCTTCTCCGGTTGGTTGGTCTCTGCGCGCTCGGCATCGCGGGTCTTTCCTGGACCTGCGATCTCGGCGCTTCCGACTCGTCCGGATGGCCGCAATGGGGCCGCAGCCCGCAGCATCAGGGAGCGGCGCCGGTGGCGGCGCAGCCGCTCGAAGCCATTCTCGCCGACGTGCTCTACGACCCCTTCGTCGCCGAGGAGGCGAGCGAAGGGGGAGGGCAGCTGGACGTTCATTACTCGGCTCCTCTCGTCGAGGAAGGAGCCATCTACATTGAGGTCAAGAGCGGAACGTACGTTCCGTGCCGTCACTCCGGTCCGACTCCGTGCGGGGCCGATGCCTGGAATCTCCAGGTGTGGAACGTCGAGAAGCTGACGTGGCAGAACGGGGCCCTCGTTCCGGCGTGGACGTTTATGAGCGACTGGAAACCCGAGCCGGATGGCGGCGGTTTCCTGTCCGGATGGGAGCCGGTCTTTCATCCCGTACTCGCTCGCGGAAGCCTCTTCGTGCCGGGCGCGGGAGGAACGGTCTTTCAGGTCGACAAGAGCACCGGCCTCGCCGTCGCCCGGATCAATCCCTTTCCCACGATCGATGCCTCGACGTTCGTGTCGGGCGGCCTCGCTGCCGACGACGCGGGCAACGTCTTTTACAACGCGATGCGGCTCGACCCCATCAACCCCTGGGGCGTGGACGTGGTCGGGGCGTGGCTCGTTCGCATCGACCCGGCGGGGCGCCCGGCGCTCGTTTCTTTCTCGGCGCTCGTCGCCGGAGCGCCCGCGGCGACGGATCCTTGCGAGGGGGTCTTCGGAGACTTTCCGCCATGGCCGCCGTCGTCGACGGCGGTGCCGCCGGGATCCCCATGCGGATCACAGCGTCCGGGAGTCAACGTCATTCCCGCCATCGCTTCGGACGGGACGATCTATACGGTCAGCCGGGCTCATTTCAACACGCGCTACGCGTACGTGCTCGCGATTCGGCCGAACCTGACGCCTCTCTGGAGCACTTCCCTGCGATCCATTCTCGACGACGGGTGCGATGTGCTGGTGCCTGCGAGCGGGACGGCGGGAGGCTGCCGCGCGGGGTCGGCGCGGGGAGTCGATCCCGCGACCAACAATCAACCCGCCGGGGAGGTCTCGGATGTCGCAACGTCGTCTCCCGTCGTGGCCCCGGACGGGGCCGTGCTCATCGGAACGATCTCCGGCTACAACTACTTTCGTGGCCACCTCTTCAAACTCAGCGCCGCGGGTCTTCCTCTCGCGACCTACGACTTTGGCTGGGACAGCACGCCGGCTGTCTTCGCCCGCGGTGCCTCCTACTCGATCCTGATCAAGGACAATCACTACGCGGTCGGCTCGTACTGCAACGATCCGATGATCTGCCCTCCGGAGACCGCCCGCTACGACTTCACGTCGCTCGACTCGAATCTGGTTCCGGAGTGGCATTACACCAACGTCAACACGCTCAACTGCCGGCGCAACGGCGATGGTTCGGTCTCCTGCGCGCGGGGGGAGCCCGACGGCTTCGAGTGGTGCATCAATCAGCCGGCGGTCGACGCTCGCGGTGTCGTCTACGCCAACAGCGAGGACGGGTTCCTCTACGGGATCGGTCCCGACGGCGTGCTCCGGGAGAAAATTTTTCTCGATCTGGCCCGGGGCGCGGCGTACACGCCCGTCTCGATCGGCCCGGATGGTCTCGTGTACGCGCAGAACAACGGCCACCTCTTCGCGATTGGAAGGGCGTCGAAGTCTGCTCCCACCCTCATCCATCGGACGCACGCGCCGCGGACGACGTCTTTTCGGTGAGTGCGGGCAAGGCCTGGGGTTGCGGGTCACCCCGAATCCCACTACACTCCCGGCCCCGGA
>DATDNV010000228.1:0-2607 GCA_036518075.1 Thermoanaerobaculia bacterium | reverse complement strand
TAGCCGCGGCGGAACGTCAGGCGGGAGAAGGACGGGGACGCTGCCGGCTTCTGCTTCCAGATCAGAAAGCCCGCGAGGAGTCCGACGGCGAGGGCCGGGATCGCGAGAAGCCAGCCCGGCAGGCGACGGCGCGAGAGAGCTGCCGTCGGAGCGGCAGCTCGGGGCTGCGAGAGGCCGGTCAGCGCCTCGAGATCGAAAGCGACATCGTGGGCGGAGTGAAAGCGCCGCTCGGGGCTCTTCTCGAGACAATGGCGGACGATGCGGTCGAGGCCGGGCGGGATGCTCTGATTCGTGACCGAGATGTCGGGCGGATCCTCTTTCAGGATCGCGGACATCGTGTCGGCTGCCGAATCGCCGTGGAAGGCGCGCTTCCCTGACAGCATCTCGTAGAGGATCGCGCCGAAGGAGAATATGTCAGATCTGGCATCGGCCGGTTTGCCGCGGACCTGCTCGGGCGACATGTAGCCGAGAGTCCCGAGCACGACGCCGGGCTCGGTGCCTGCGGCCTCGGTCGGCAGATTCGTCGCCTGACCTCTGTCCTCCGTTTGCACGAGCTTCGCCAGGCCGAAGTCGAGAATCTTCACTCGCCCGTCGTTGGTGACGAAGATGTTCTCGGGCTTCAGATCGCGGTGAACGATTCCTTTCTCATGCGCCGCGGCGAGTCCGTGCATGATCTGCAGCGAATAGTCGATCGCGCGGCGGATCGAAAGCTTGCCGCCCGCGAGGGCCGCTCGGAGCGTCTCGCCTTCGAGGAGCTCCTGGACGACATAGGGCGAGCCGTCGTGCGTGCCGATGTCGTGGACTGCGGTCAGGTTGGGGTGATTGAGAACGCCGGCAGCTTTCGCCTCCTGCTCGAAGCGGCGGAGCCGATCCGCGTCGGCCGAGAAGGATGGCGGCAGCACCTTGATCGCAACCTCGCGCCCGAGCCGCGGATCCTCGGCGCGATACACCTCACCCATGCCTCCTGCCCCAATGGGGGAAAGAATCTCGTAAGGACCGAGCTTACTGCCCGCTAGGAGTGCCATGTTCGTTCGCGGCGGGCCAAAGCTTCGGAGCTCTCGTTTAGAAAGTTTCGCAGCGCCGGTCGCACTGCGACCGCCTGTGCTGCAGTTCGGTCGAGGGCCGCACCCCGAGCCGCGCACCGGTGGCGCAGCCAAATTCTTGAACAAGCGACGCGACGTGATAAGGGCATGTCGATGGCGATTCTAACGTCCCCGCAATCGGCGCCGGCGTTCGCCTCGGCGGGAGCAGGGAGAATCGTTACTTTGCTCCCGAGACCAGGAAGAGGTGCGACGTCATCCGGCGGCTCGCGTAGGCGTGGCTCTTGCCGTCATCGCTCAGGACAATCGGAGCAATCTGGACGACGCCGGTGAGATCGGCCGGGCCGAGAGTCGCAAAGAGCTCGCGCCGCCCGGTCGAGATATCGATTTTCTCGACGCGTGCCGGCACATCGAAGTAGCTCGTGACGAACAGGGATCGGCCGTCCGCGCTCCACCGGAGGATCAGGTCATTGATTGTCGTGCCCGAAATCGGGTGCGGCGCGCCGCCGTCGACCGGGAACACCTGGATGACGCCGGGTCTCGACTGCACGGCGATCTGTTTTCCGTCGGGAGAGATCGCGCCATCGGTCGTTCCATCGGGAGTGATCGCGCGCGGCTTTCCTCCGTCGATTTCCTGGACATAACAGCGGATGGCAGTGCCCGTTTCGTGGCCGCAGAACATCACTCGTTTCCCGTCGGGGAAAATCTGTCCGGTTTCGTAGCCGACGATGCCGCCGCGCTCGAGCTTGCGAGGCTGACCCGCTCCCGTCGGATAGAGAATGAGCTGATCCGGGCTCGTCGGAAGGTTGGACAGGACGAATCGGCCGTCCTTGCTGATGTCGAGAGCCGCGCCCTCGCCGAGCTTGACGACCGGGGAGCCGTCAGTCTGGCGCACGCACGTCGCATACCCCGATCCCATGCTGCCGCTCTCTTCCGTGAACAAGACCGTCTTGCCGTCCGGCGTCATGGCCACGGGATAAGACAAGTCGAGCCAGGAAAGATTGCGCTCGTTCTTCTCCCCGGGCGCGAGCGCGGGCATGTCGCGCCATTGATCGTCGCGGCTCGCGATCCAACGCCCGTCGGAGGCAATGTCGTGGATCGTGAGCCCTCCGGCGCTCTGAAGCGCGATCCGAAGCTTTCCGCCGGGCGTAACCGCGTAGATCTGGAACGTGTTGTAGGCCGTGCCCGCGGAAAACATCACCTCGCTGTCGTCCGGAGACCAGGCGAGTCCCTCCTCACCCCAATACCCCTCGGACAGAGTTGTCTTCTTCCCGGCGAGATCGACGATGGCGATCGAACCGCGGTCGTCGAACTTGATCGGGTGCTCGAAGAAGGCGATGCGATCGCCTTTGTGTGAAAAGCGCGGGTTGCTGAAATATCCGCCCGTCTCGGCCAGGACTTTGCCCTGCGGAAATTCCAAACGGTCCGTGCCATTGACGTCGTGAACGATCGCGAGGTCCGAGCCGTCGGGAGTCCAATCGACCTCGCGCACTTGCGGCGCGACCTCGCGTGGCGCGCCGCCCTCGAGCGGCATCCTCGCGAGCGTCCCTACGAACACATTGTGGCG
>DATDNV010000227.1:0-2394 GCA_036518075.1 Thermoanaerobaculia bacterium | reverse complement strand
GATCCGACGGATTGCCGCACTTCCGCGACGTGACTCGGGAGGCCGGGCTGGCGCGGGTCATCTACGGCATGGGAGCGGCCGTCGGCGACTACGACAACGACGGGAAGCCGGACATCTACGTCACGGCGCTCGGGCGCAATTATCTCTTCCACAATCTCGGCGGGCGCTTCGAGGAAGTCGCCGCGAAAGCGGGAGTCGCCGATTCGGGATGGTCGACCTCCGCGGCCTGGTTCGACTTCGACGGCGACGGGCTGCTCGACCTCTTCGTCTGCCACTACGTCGACTGGACTCCGCAGAAGGACCTCTTCTGCACGCTGGACGGCAAGAGCAAGTCCTACTGCACGCCCGAGCGGTATCCCGGCACGAGCTCCCGCCTCTATCGAAACCTCGGGCACGGAAGGTTCGAGGATGTGACCCAAAAAGCCGGCGTCTTCACGACGAACCAGAAGGCGCTGGGCGTCTCCGCGTTCGATTACAACGGAGATGGCAAGATCGACTTCCTCGTCGCGAACGACACCGCTCCCAACAATCTCTATCGCAATCGCGGCGACGGGACGTTCCAGGACGTCGCGGTCGAAGCCGGCGTCGCGGTGGACGAGGCCGGCCGCTCCCGCGGCGCGATGGGAGTGGCGTGGGGAGACACGAAGAACGGAAAAGGAGCGACGCTGGCGATCGGAAACTTCTCCAACGAGCTCAAGTCGCTCTACTGGACCGACACGGGCGAGGTATTTCTGGATGAGTCCCCTCGCAGCGGAGTCGGATCGACCTCGCTTCTCTCTCTCACCTTCGGACTCTTCTTCTTCGACGCCGATCTGGACGGCCGGCTGGATCTTCTTCTGGCCAATGGGCACGTGGAGCCGACGGTCCAGAGCGTCCAGAAAGACGTGACCTACAAGGAAGCGCCGCTTCTGTATCTGAACCGAGGCGACAACCGGTTCGAGCTCGCGAATGCCGGCGATCTGGCGGCCCCGCTCGTCGGCCGCGGCGCCGCCTACGCGGACCTCGACGGCGACGGCGATCTGGACGTGATCGTCGTCGAAAACGGAGGACCGGCGCGAGTGTTCCTCAACCGGCTCGATCGGCCGCAGCAGTCGGTGCGCGTCCAGCTCGCCGGAACCGGCCGCTCCAACCGCGATGCGGTCGGCGCTCGCGTCACCGCGAAAGTCGGGCCGCTCTCGCTCGCGCAGCAGGTGACCGGGGGTTCCTCGTATCTCTCTGCCTCCGAGAAGACGCTGACCTTCGGCCTCGGTACGGCGTCGAAGATCGACACGCTCGAAGTGCGTTGGCCGGACGGCGCGACCCAGGTCGTGAACGACGTCCCCGGCGGCAGCCGCCTGCGGCTCGAGGAAGGCCAGCCGGTCACTCTTACTCCCGTCCGTTAGAGTCTCGCCATGGCCTGGAGGAAGCGCCGTCGGAGGAGCCGGCGCTGGGTGGCCCGTCTCCGACCTTTTGCCGGCCGGCGGCTGCCCAAGCGTCTCCGCGCGGAGAACGTCAGCCGCCTGGCCGCGGCATTGCCCGAAGGCCTCGATGACGCGGGCCTCGAACATCTGCTGACACGGATCGAAACCTCGCCCGTCCTCTCGGGCAACCAGGTGACCGTCTACACGGACGGAACGGAAGCGTTCGAGTCGATGCTCTCGGCGATCGACTCGGCAGCCGAGGAGGTTTTGCTCGAGGCTTACATCTTTCGCGACGACGAGACGGGGCTTGCGTTCCGGGACGCGCTGGCGCGCGCTGCCGACCGTGGGGCGGCCGTCCGGGTCCTCGCCGACGGCTTCGGTTCCTATGACACGCGCGCGGAATTCTGGACGTCGCTTCGCTCGAGAAACGCGGAAGTCCGGCTCTTTCATCCTCTCCTGGCGCGGTTCTGGGACTGGGCCTTCCGGGACCATCGCAAGATTCTCGTGGTGGACCGCCGCACGGGCTTTACCGGCGGCATGAACATCGGGGTCGAGTATGGCTCCTCGCGCCGCAACCAACGAAAGGCGCGCGGGCCGCGCAGCTGGCGCGACACGCAGGTGCGAGTCCAGGGGCCGACCGCCTGGGAGATGGCGATCGTGTTCGGGGAGGGATGGGCGCGGGCCGGAGGCGCAGCGATCGATCTGCCGCCGCTGATCGCCGAGGACGCGCCGGGAGCGCGAATTCTCACGCTCGATACGCGCCCCGGGCGCGGAACGGACGAGCTCGTGTCGATCCTGACGGCGGTTCTCGCGGCGGCGAGAAAGCGGATCTGGATCACCAACGCGTATTTCGCTCCCCGGCGCCGGGCGATCGGGCGGCTCGCGGCTGCCGTCCAACGGGGCATCGACGTCCGCCTGCTCCTGCCGGGCGTGAGCGACGTGCCGACCGTGCAGCACGCCGCGCACGGCTACTATCGGGCGCTGCTCGAAGGAG
>DATDNV010000226.1:0-11828 GCA_036518075.1 Thermoanaerobaculia bacterium | reverse complement strand
ACTACGCTGAGGGCACCTCGTCGGTGCCTTCGTTAATGCCCTCGAAGAGGATCGTCGAGAGATATCGCTCTCCGGTGTCCGGGAGCATTGCCAGGAGAACCGAGCCCTTCGGGGCTTTCTCGGCGACCTTCTTCGCGGCGGCAAAGGTCCCGCCCGAAGAGATCCCGCAGAAAATGCCTTCTTTCGCTGCGAGGTCGCGCGCCGCGTCGCGGGCCTCGGTGTCGGTCACCGTGACGACCTCGTCGTAGACCTCGCGGTTGAGAACCGCGGGAATGAAATCGGGAGTCCAACCCTGGATCTTGTGCGGTTTCCATTCTTTGCCCGCCAGCAGGGCCGCGCCTTCGGGCTCCGCGACGACGACCTTGATGTCGGGCCGCGCGGTTTTCAGCATCTCTCCCGCACCGGTCAGCGTGCCGCCGGTTCCGTAGCCGGTGACCCAGTAATCGAGCCGCTGGCCGGCGAAGTCGCGAAGGATCTCGGGGCCGGTCGTGTTGCGGTGATACTCGGGATTGGCCGGATTCTCGAACTGGCGCGCGAGAAACCATCCGTTCTTCTTCGCGACCTCTTCGGCCCTCGTGACCAACCCGCTGCCTCGCTCGGCGGCGGGAACCAGGATGACTTTGGCGCCCAGGATGCGCATCAGCTTGCGCCGCTCGATCGAAAAGCTGTCGGACATCAGCGCCACGAAGGGATAGCCCTTGACCGCGCACACCATCGCCAGAGCAATGCCGGTATTGCCGGAAGTGGCCTCCACGACCGTCTGGCCGGGCTTGATCGTTCCCCGGCGCTCGGCGTCTTCGATGATCGCGATCGCGAGACGGTCCTTGACGGATGAGAGCGGATTGAACGCCTCGCACTTGACGTACATCGTCTTGCCCGGAGGAGCCAGCTTTTGGATCTTGACGACGGGCGTGTTTCCGATGGTGCCGAGAATGTTTTCGTGAATCACAAGACCTCCTTGAAGTCCGCCGGAGGGCGTAGGATACGCGAACAAATGAGAAAGAGAACGGTCCTCATGCTGCTGTATGCATCTCTGGCGACCGGGGTTTCGGCGCTTCCGCGCACGATGCGGGTCGACTACTACCACACGGGCAACGCGACACAGGAGTTCTTCAGCGTCGACCGCGTAGTCCTGGAGCCCCTGGAGTGGCCCGGAAATCCCAAGCGCCCGATCGACGACACGAATCTCGGAAAGTACTTCTTCGAAGTCGCAGACCGCCAGAGCCGTCGGGTCCTCTACTCACGAGGATTTGCCTCGGTCTTCGGAGAGTGGGAAACCACGCCCGACGCGAAAGGCCATTATCAGACTTTCTCGGAGTCGCTGCGCTTTCCGGCTCCCGCGGCCCCGGTCCAGATCACGCTGAAGAAGCGCGACGCGAAAAACGCGTTTCGCGACATCTGGTCTTTCTCCGTCGACCCCAAGGATCCGTTCGTCGATGATTCGAAGCCTCCCTCTCCGGGTCCACTGATCGAGATCGAAAAGCACGGGCCGCCGCCGGAGAAGGTGGATTTGCTGATTCTCGGCGACGGCTACACGGCTGCAGACCGCGCGAAGTTCGAAAAGGACGCGCGTCGGCTCGTGGCCAGACTGTTTGCGGAATCGCCGTTCAAAGAGCGCCGAACCGACTTCAACGTCTGGGGGCTCTGTCCGCCGAGCGACGAATCAGGGATCTCGCGGCCGTCCACGGGAATCCACCGTCGCTCGCGGGTCGGCTCGAGTTATGACGCATTCGGATCGGAGCGCTATTTGCTGACGTTCGAGAACCGCTCGTTCCGCGACGTGGCCTCGTTTGCGCCCTACGAATTCGTCGAAATTCTCGCCAACGGCCAGACCTACGGCGGGGGAGGGATCTTCAACCTCTATTCCACCGTCGCGGCGGACAGCGTTTGGGCGCCCTATGTCTTCGTCCACGAGTTCGGACATCACTTCGCCGCGCTGGCCGACGAGTACTACACCTCCGACGTGGCCTATTCGCCCACGGGCGAGCTCGTCGAGCCATGGGAGCCCAACGTGACGGCACTGCACGACCCGGCGGCCCTGAAGTGGAAGGACCTGGTCAGCCCCGACACGCCGCTTCCGACGCCGTGGTCGAAAGAGACTTTCGAAAAGCATCAGCAGGAGGTTCAAAAGAAGCGGCGAGAAATCCGGGCGCAGAAGCGTCCCGAGGAAGAGATGGACGCTCTCTTCGAAAAGCAGAAGGTGGACGACACCCGGATCCTGTCTTCGGACAAGTACTCGGGAAAAGTGGGCGCCTTCGAAGGCGCGCTCTACGAAGCCAAGGGCTACTATCGTCCGCAGGAGGACTGCATCATGTTCGTGCGGGACGACGTTCCGTTCTGCGCGGTCTGCAGACGAACGATCGAAAAGGTGATGGATCTCTATTCGAGATAGTCCTCCCCCATGAGCTTCCGGAGAGGTCTTCAGCTGGCGGGCTTCGCCCGGCGGCACCTCGGGCGCATGAGCCGCGGCCGCCGGGAAGTCATGCAGCACCTCTCGGATCCAAGACCGGAGAATCTGCCCCTGCCGACGTTCGTGCAGCTCCGCGTCACGAACCTCTGCAACCTGCGCTGCAAGATGTGCGGCCAGTGGGGAGACACGGGGATTTACCGCGCCGACGGGTTCTCGGCATCGGCGACGGACGGCGAGAAGGAGCGCCAGCGGATCTTCGAGCTGATCGGCGCCAAGCGCCAGCTGGCGCTGCCCGATTACGTGAGGCTTCTCGACGAAATCGCGCCCGGCAATCCCATCATCAGTCTTTTCGGAGGCGAGCCATTCCTCTATCCCGAGATCCTTCCACTCATTCGGGAAATCAAGGCGCGCGGCCTGACCTGTACGATCATCACCAACGGTGGCCGTCTCGCCCAGCATGCGCGAGAGCTCGTCGAAGTCGGAATCGATTCGATCGCGGTCTCGATCGATGGTCCCGCGCACGTCCACAACCGCATCCGTGGTCAGAAGGACTCTTTCGAAAAGGCGGCAGCGGGCATCCGGGCGGTCGCAGAATGGCGGCGCAAGCTCAAACGCGTGCTGCCGATGCAGATCGCGATTCTGCCGATCACAGAGCTCAATCTCGAAGCGATCGGAGAAGCGGTCGGCGCGCTGCGAGAGCTCCCGCTCGACACGATCAACGTCGGATTGCGGTGGTTCATCCCCAAGGACGTTGGCTCCGAATACGAGAAGGTCATGAAGGAGACCTTTGGCGTCTCGGGTGATTCGTGGAAGGGATTCGACTTCGATCCCTCCCAGTTTGCGAGCAAGGGACGTCAGATGACCGATCTGGTGCGTCTCTTGAAGTCGATCCGGCGTCGTCGTCCCCTGGATTCGACGCTCGGAAAGCCCTGGGTTTCTTTCGTGCCGGAAGTCCCCGCCGAAAGAGTTCCCGAATATCTCACCGACTTCTCGAAGACGTTTGGACACAATTTGTGTCCGGTGGCCTGGTACTTCGCGCAGGTCGAACCCGATGGCGAGGTCTGCTTTTGCGGCGACTTTCCCGACTACTTCATCGGCAACGTGCGCAAGTCTTCCTTTCAGGAGATCTGGACAGGGGATAAGGCCTGGAAGTTCCGCGAGAAGCTCGCCAAAGAGCCTCTTCCCATCTGCAACCGCTGCTGCGGCAACTTTGTCTACGGGAAATGGGACAGGCCGGCCAAGAGTTCTCCGCTTTCAGCGACCGGTCCTCAGTTTCAACCTTAAATCGGAACCGCAGCGAGGGAACAGGCCGTGGCGGTCGCTGCGCGACCAGGCGGCCGAAAAATTTCTATACCAAAGCCAAGCACGCTCGCAAAGGGGCCACCGGTTAGAAAAGTTAATTGGCCCGCGTAGCGGGCCGGTTCAGATGTCTCCTCGTCGCTTCGCTCCTCGGAATGACAAAGGCATTGCGCTCCTCACCCCGAAGGCCCTGTCCTACCGAGCCCCTCCCCCTTCCTGTCATCCCGAGCGAAGCGAGGGATCTGCTCCTGTCAGGGCAATCGAAGGCAGATTCCTCGTCGCTACGCTCCTCGGAATGACAGCCGCCGAGGCTGCTCTCAGTACATCGTCACGACGGCCACGTGCTTGCCGGCGAAGAGGCGGTGGGCCAGGGCTTGAATCTGTGCCGGGGTTACGGCTTCCAGCCGCGCGACGCGATCGGCGTAGTTGCGCGCGGGTGATCCGGCGACCAGCTGTTCCGCGATGACCGAAATCCGTCCGGCGTTGGTCGCGTCGCGCCGGGCCTCTTCCGTGCGCAGGTAGCGCTGCGCCCGCGTGAGCTCGTCCGCGGAGACGGGAGCCGAGGCCACTCGAAGAAGCTCGGCGCGCATGATCTGTTCGATCTCCGAGAGATGTTCCTTGTGGGCGCCCGTCGTGACGGAGAAATAGCCGGCTCCCGGAATCAACAGACCTTCCGCCGTGACCCAATACGCCCAGCCTCGCTTCTCCCGGATTTCGTCGTAGAGCCGCTCCTGGAAGCCTCCCAGAATGTGGCGCAGCAGATCGTAGGCGGGCGCCTCGGCGTCGGAGATTCCCGCCGTGGGGAGCGCGACGGAGATCTCCGGCTGCGTCGAACGCTTCGAGACATGCCGCGACGCGTCGGCGGCCAGAAACGCGAGCGCAGGCAGGTTCGCCGAGAGGCCGGCCGTTTGTCCCGCCGCTGTGGGGATCTTTCCCAGGAGACTCTCCGCCAGAGCCGTCAGCCGCTTCTCGTCGCCGTTTCCTACGATCAAGAGCGCCAGGCGGTGCGGGTCTCGACGCGATCGGTCCAGTTCTCGGATATCTCCGATCTGAACCGCTTTGATTTCTTCGTTGGGCGGGAGAACAAGGCGACGCAAAGGGTGGCTGCCGAACAGCGTCCGGTAGACCTCGTCCTGCCGAAAAGTCGAAGGCTCATCGCGTTCGGTGGCGAGCGAGCTCAGGAGGAGATTCTTCTCCTTGTCCAGATCGGCCGCGTCCAGGCGAGGCTCGAGAAGGATTTCGGCCACGAGCCGCAGGGCGTCCTCAGCGCCCTCCGAGGGCAGCGAGATCGAGATCGACTCCGCGAAGGGCCGCGAATAGGTGTTGAGCCTTCCTCCGAGCTCCTCGGCCGCGCGTGCCAGAGCAAAGCCGGTCCGATCGCGTGTGCCCCGAAGGAGCAGAGCCGCATGCAGGCGCGCGGCTCCGGCCTTGCCGGGAGGGTCTCCGACGTCCCCGCCCGCGACGAGAAGGCGGATCGCGACCGTTTCGGCGGTCGGCCGCGGCTCGATGATGACGAGAAGCCCGTTGGAGAGACGATGCTCGTCGGCGGCTGCGACCGAGGCAAGCAAGAGACAGGCGGCGGCGAAGAGTCCCCCCCTGACCCCAACCGATACCGCCGGCCGCGGGCCGGCGTTGCCTATGGCCATCGGGCTTGTGTTACCGCCGACGCCGTCGGCGTTCCCTGCTGCAGGGGGTCTACCTTCGGTGGACGGCTCGCGGCGGGAGAGGGGGAAAGCATTTGGGCTCCGCCTGTCACTCGTCACTTGTCCGTTGCCGCTCGTCACTTCTCAAATGCTCTTGAAGATCAGGAAATGCAGAATCGCCCAGAGTTTTCCTAGCCCGCGCGCCGGGTCGACCTCGATCTCTCTCAACTTCGCGGGCGCGAAATAGACGCGGGCCGTCGAGAGGAGCTGCTCCGGCGTCAGACGGGCCGCGGCGTCGAGCTCTGCGTCGCGCGAGATCGGGAGCCGGTAAAGCAGCCGCTCCGACCGGAATGCGGCGATGCCTTCGTTGGTCTCGAATTCTCGCACCAGGTCGGCGAAGAGCAATCGCCGCGCGAGCTGGAGCTCGTCGGCCGCGACCGGTTCGCGGGCGATGCGGGCAAACTCTTCCTTCAGGATCGTCTTGAAGCGGTCAGCACGCGCGGGATCGGCGGCCCCGCCCGCTGCGAAGATGCCGAGGTTGGAAAGGTCGTACTTTCCGGTGAGAAACTGGGTGGTCAGTCCCTCCTGCTCGACGAGCCGCCGATACAACCTTGAAGTCTTACCCTCGCCGAGCACCCGGCGAAGAAGCTCCGCGGCTTCGTGGTCCGACGCGGCATGCCCGAGAGTCAGCGTCCCCACCCCGTAATAGACCTGTTCGACGAGAGTGCGGAAGGAAAACAGCCGGTCCGGAGCGACTCGAGGCGGCGGAGGAAAGTTCTCCGAGCGATGGGAAAGAGTCTGCCAGCCCCCGAGAGTCTCGGAGACGATCGAGGCCGCTCGTTCCGGATCGACGTCGCCGACGACGAGCGCGTAGGAGTTGGCGGGCGTGTAGAAGCGGCCGTAGTAGGCCTTGGCGTCGGCATAGGTGATTCGCTCGAGCGTCTTGCGGTACCCGAGGATCGGCTGGCTCAACGGGTCGTCCGGAAAGACCTTCTTGAGCACCGAGTAGGCGGCAATCGCGACCGGATTGTTCTTGTCGAGCGCGGCTTCCTCGAGCACGACTCGCCGCTCCACGTCGACGTCGTGAGCGTCGAACGCGGTGCCGGAGACCATGCTCGCGAGCCCGCGCCATCCCTCCTCGAACGCGTCGGAGGTCACGTCGCAGAAGTAGTTCGTTCGTTCGAAGGCCGTAGTGGCGTTGACGTCGCCGCCGGCCGCGCGAATCTTCGAGAACGCCGGGTTCTTTCGGGCGCCGGGCCCCTCTCCTTCCTTGAAGAGAAGATGCTCGAGCAGGTGCGAGATGCCCGCGAGATCGAGCGCTTCGTTTCGCGAGCCGACTCGAACCCCGATTTCGCAGTAGACCGTCCGCCGCCCGGGTCGAGAGTCGATGACGGTGACGAGCCCGTTCTCGAGCTCCATCCGATACAGGGCCGGCGCCCCGCGCTCGGTGACTCGTTCGAGAGGCGGGTGCGCCAGCGCCGGGGTCGCGAGCGCGGCCGCGAGACAGCCGAGAAGGGTCCGAATCCGAGTCCTCAAGCCCGGGCCTTCGTCCTCGGCCCCTCCGCGGTTCCGTCCCAGAAACGGTAGAAATTGAACCACTGTGTCGGGTATTGCCGGATGACCGCTTCGAGATCTGTCGCGACGCGGCTCATGATACGCACCGCATCCTCCTCGGGAGACAGGCGCGGGTCCGGCGACAGAGGCTCTCCCCAGTGATTGCGGTAGGAGCCGTTCCCCAGCCGAACGAAGAAGCCCGGCAGAATGGCACAGCCGCAGAAGCGCGCCAGCAGCGCGGGCGAGCGGAGGAAAGCGGTCGGACGTCCGAAAAAGGGAACGAACACGCGATCCTCCGGATAGGCGCGGTCGACGAGCAGGGCCACGGCCTGGCCCGCGTCCACGGCTCGCCGCACGTGAAACGCCGTCGCCATCGAAGAGCCGATGTCGATCGATTCGACGCCGAGCCTCCGGCGCAGCGCGAGCCGCATCTGCTGAACGTTCGGATCGAGCTCCGGCTGGCCGACGACCGCAGGAGTCAGCCCGTGCTGCGTGAGGGTCACGGCCCCCATTTCCCAGTTGCCCACGTGTCCGGTCACCAGGAGAAAGCCGCGTCCGCCCTGCCGCCGCGAAGCGAGAATCCGCGCGTCTTCTTCAAATGTCTCGATCACGGGAACGAACGACTGGCTGCGCAGCCGCCAGACGTCGATCGTCGACCGGCCGTACTCGAAGAAGAGCCGCCGGCCGAATGCGGCGGCCTCTCGCGGCGAGGCTCCGAGCGCAACCTCGAAGTTCTCGCGGATTCCGCGTTGGGTTTCGCGGAGCAGCGCGATCGCGAGCGTGTTGCCGACGAGATTGATTCCATTGAGCACGGCCGCCGGAAGCCATCGCGCGCCGTAGTGAAGCCCTCCGTAGACGATCGCGTTGGAGAGATCGTGGCTCACCCATTTCTTGCGGGCCCTCGGAGCTCCAGGGACACCGCTACCTGCCTCCGCCTCCCGTTGCCGCATCCCGGAGCAATATACAATTCACACCGGGCTATGAACGTCCTCCTCATGCGCCCCGATCCCGGCAACGAGCGTTTCGGCCTCGGGCCCTTCTTCCGGGTCGAACCGCTCGGCCTCGAATACATCGGCGCGGCGCTCTGGGAGCGTGGTCACCGGCCATCCGTCGTCGATCTTCGTTTTCGAGGAGGCGTCGGCTCGGCGCTGCGCGCGGCGCGGCCCCGCCTGGTCGGGCTCTCCTGCATGCATGCTCTCGAATACGAGCAGGTCCTGGATACGGCTCGCCAGGTCCGCCGTCGCAGTCCGGAATCGTTCATCCTCGTGGGTGGACACGCCGCGGCGGCCTACTCCGCGCCGCTCGAGACCAACGACGTGGACGCGATCTGCGTGGACGACGGGGAAGAAGTCTTGCCCGCGCTTGCCGATGCGCTCGAGGGCGGCCGTCCCGTCACCAGCGTTCCCGCCCTCCGGCTCCGGACGGCCGACGGGTGGGTTTCGACGCCGCCGCTCTCGGAGAGAACCGGCCTCGACAAAATTCCGATGCCGTCGCGCAGGCTCGTCGATCGTTATCGCTCCGGCTATCACTGCCTTCTGTTCAAACCGGTCTGGCTCGTCGAAACGGCGCGGGGATGCCCCTTCCGGTGCAGCTTCTGCTCGGTCTGGCAGCTCTACGACCGGTCGTTTCGCGAACGCGGGATCGGAAGGGTCGTCGATGACCTGGCGTCGGTCGGGGACAGCGTCTTCATCGTCGATGATCTCTTCTGGAATCATCCGGCGCGCAGTCTCGAGCTCGCTGAAGCTCTGAAGAAGCGCGGCGTGCGCAAGCGCTGGATCCTCGTGCAATCGCGCACCGACCTGGTCTGCCGCAATCCGGAGCTTCTGGAAGCCTGGCGCCCCATCGCGCGGGATTTCGACATCTTCTTCGGCCTCGAAGCGGCGTCGGACGAGGGTCTCGCGCAGGTCGTGAAAGACACCGGAGTGAACTCCTCGATCGAGGCGGCGCGCATCGCGCGGGATTTGAAGTACGGAGTCACCGGGAACTTCCTCGTCGATCCCGACTGGGAGGAAGGACAGTTCCACGAGCTCTGGTCTTTCGTGCAGAGGCACGGGTTCCAGCGGGCCGGTTACACCATCCTGACTCCTTTGCCCGGAACCGACCTCTTCGCCAAGCTCTCGCCGATCCTCGCGGGACAGCCCTGGTTCAAGTACGACATGCACCACGTGCTCTGGGAGCCGAGGCTCGGCGCCCGGCGGTTCTTCGAGCTCTATGCGGAGACGTGGCGGCGATCCATCCTCAACACCGCGGGCGAGAAGAGCTGGGTCGACTGGATGAAACAGGTGCGTCCGAACCAGATGGCTTACCTGACTCGAGTCCTCTTGAGAACCCAGCGCATGATGAAAGCCGATGCATACCTGAAGGAGCACACCGCTTCCCTTGCGGCTCCGCTCGCCGCTCCCGAGGGCGCGCAGCCGGCGTCCTAAGTCTCGTCTTTCCGGTCACCCACAGGAGGCATCACCGTGCTATTGGGAATGACGCTCTTCCTTTTCGCGCTCGGCACCCCGGAGTCGCAAGTCTCGCTGGTGCTCGACGATTGGCATGCGGCCGCGGCGGCCGCGGACGAGGCGCGGTACTTTGGTCACTTCGCGCGAGACGCCGTCTTTCTCGGCACCGACGCGACGGAACGCTGGACGGTCGAAGAATTTCGGCGCTACGCACACCCGCATTTCGCCAAAGGCAAAGCCTGGAGCTTCCGGTCCGTTTCGCGCCACGTCTCGTTCTCGGCCGACGGAAGTGTCGCCTGGTTCGATGAGGCGCTCGACACGCCGAACCTCGGCCCTTCGCGCGGCTCGGGCGTCCTGGTCCGCGACAACGGCCAGTGGAAGATCGCGCAGTACAACCTGTCGGTGCCGATCCCCAACGATCTGATGGATGACTTCAAGAAGCGGATCGAGAATTACTTGAAGAGCGGCCCGGAGCCCCCGAGATAGGAAGGGGCGGGCACAGAGGCCCATCCGTCGCTTCCGCTTGCTCGGGATTTGCGCCTTCCGCGCACCGGCTAGCGACTCGCCCGCGCCGGCCACCAGAGGCAGACCCCCGAGCATTAGGCAACGCCGACCGGAGGTCGGCGTTCACGGGCTCGATCGCTAACCTAATCCCTCGCTGCGCTCTCGCTCCCGCAGCGCGAGGCTCCTCCCCTCGGGGAGACTCCTCGCGCTGCGACGAAAGCGAACATCGGGCCGCGTTACTTGATCCTCTGTAGCTGAAAGGCCACCTTCTCCATGGGTCCGCCCTTCATGGACCACTCTTCGGTGATGTGGTCGGCGTCGTTGAAGGTGATCTTCATGTCATGCATGTGCGGGGCGTCTTTGCTGGCCATGTTCGTGCCGCTGACGAAATGGAAGGACAGAGACTGCGCGTTGCCGGCGCTCGCGTCTGCCTGCATTCGCGGTTGATTTCCCATGGAGCAGTAGTGCGTCATGACGAGGCGCCCGCCGTCTAAGTGGTAGACGGTCAACATCTCCGGTTCGCCTGACGGAGAGAGGGTTTCCGCGACGGCCGATCCGCCGGAGACGACCTTGTAGTTGGCCTTCATGGCTTTGCCGTTGTCGGCTTTGCCCTCCCAGTCTCCCGCGAGCGATTTCATTTTTTCCAGCTGCGGGCTCGCGGTGCTGTCGGCGATGAGGAGCGACACGAAGGCGAGAAGGGCACACGATGCGAGAGAGGTTCCGCGAAGAGTCTTCATTCTTCCTCCTTATTGAAGAGTTCCCGGTTTGGGAACCCGGTCATGCCACGTACTTCTGCAGGCGGTCGAAGCAGCCGATCCATCCCTTGTCGTGAGCGTCGCGGGCTTCGGCGGTCGCGAACCGCTCATGCGTCAGGACGAGCTCGGTCTGTCCGCCGCGCTCGGAAAACTCGAGAGTGACGAGCGTGTCGCCGGCGTCGCCGCCCGTGGACAGAGTCGCCCACCTCCAGGTGAAAACCAGCTTGTCGGGCGGACGGATCTCTCGATAAACCCCCTCGACGACGTTGTTCTTTTCGCCGAGCTGCATTTCGATGCGATAGGCGCCGCCGACGCGTAGCTCGAACTTGGGGATCCGTGTCTGGAATTCCGCGCTCGGCGCGAACCAGCTCGCCAATGCCTTCGGATCGGTCCAGGCCTGGAAGACCTTCTCCCGCGGCGCGTCGAAGATGCGCGTCATCCGAAGGGAAATCGGCGCGGCCTGTTGCGGTGTGGACATGGAGCTCTCCTTTCTTATTGGACAGTGTCAGCGTCTGCGCGGCTTGCGGGTGGCGAGACCTTTGGACCTGCGGACGCGCGCGCGCGGGTTCATCGGAGCGACCGGCGAGACCGCCGCCGGCGTTTCCAACTCCTGGCCGGTCTCTTTGAGGTAGCGGTCGAGAGCATCGAGACGGTCCTCCCAAAAACCGCGGTAGCGCGCGATCCAGTCGGCCGCGGCGCGCATCGGCTCGGCTTCGATCTGACAGCGGTGGACGCGGCCGTCCCGGAAGCGAGCGAGAAGCCCGGCTCTCTCGAGCACGCGCAGGTGCTTCGAAACCGCCGGGAGCGAAATGGCAAACGGGTGCGCCAGCTCGGTGACCGATGTTTGTCCGAGTGCCAGCCGCGCGAGGATCGCGCGCCGCGTCGGATCCGCGAGCGCGCTGAACGTGGCGTCGAGCGGCTCCGAATATTTAACCATATGGTTAAGTATTATGAAAACCGATCCCGCCTGTCAAGGTGCTCACGACCCCGTCCGACAGGCTGCTAGTCTTCGATCGGTGGCCCAGCGAATCTTCCTTCTTTCCCCGGCGAGCTGTTCGGGTGCCCGAGCCCGCATGCTCCTGCGCCGGCAGGCCCGCTTCCCGCTTGCCGAGCGGGTCCGCCGCCCCGAGGGGGCGCCGCTGGGCGAGGTCTTCTCTTTTCTTTCGGGACTCTATTTCCGCGGCAAACATACGTACGCCCAGGCCTTTGCGCGGCC
>DATDNV010000225.1:0-5036 GCA_036518075.1 Thermoanaerobaculia bacterium | reverse complement strand
CGTCGGGCGAGCCGTCGCTGCGGCGGCGCGCACCGGGGCCGCGATGATCAACGTCCATGCCGCCGGCGGACGCGCGATGCTCATGGCCGCGCGGGAAGCGCTGAGCGGTGCGGACCGGCCGCGCCTGGTCGCCGTGACCCTGCTCACTTCGATCGACGCGCGTGCTCTCGCCGACCTTCCGATGTCAGGACACCCCGAGGGCATCGTCCGACGGTTGGCGAGCCTGGCTCGCGAGTGCGGTTTGGATGGCGTCGTTTGTTCGCCGACGGATCTGCCCGTAGTTCGCTCAGTCGGCGGGCCTGACTTCCTGACCGTGGTTCCCGGCATCCGGGGGGCGGGTGCCGCGGCAGACGATCAAAGGAGAATCGCGACTCCGCGCGAAGCGCTCTCAGCGGGCGCGGACGTCCTTGTCGTCGGCCGGCCGATCACCGCCGCTCCCGATCCCGACGCGGCGCTCAACGCGTTGATCGCGGAAATGGAACAATCGGCTTAAGCGATCACGAGCGTCATATCTCTGCGTCGACGTACGCGACGGCGTCCCTGGCTCTTGGACGAGCACTAGAATGAAACGCGCAGGCCCGCGCGGAGAGATCGCGGCGAGTACCGCCACGTAACCTGTCCGTACGTTGGGTTGCCCTGTTTCTGGTTCGGGTCGTAAATGGAGGCCGGGTAGCCGGCAGGTTGGTCATAGGACCAGACTTCGTCGACCGAAGTCGCAATCTGATTGTTGAAGAGGTTGTAGACGTAGGCCTGAAAGGTCAACGTGACAGGACCCACGTTGACGGGATAGGCGAGCAGGAGGTTTGCGTCCCACAGCGTCGGCAGACGCCCCGCCGAGCCGCGCGGTACGAGGTGGACGCCAATGTTGCCGTTGAAGTAGCCGAGCTTGTCGTAAGGCGCTCCCGACTCTACGAACGTCTGGAGGCCGATCGAGACCTTCCACGGCGTCACCCAGGAACCGTCCAGGCGAAAATGGTGCGGGCGGTCGCGACTCAGCGACCCGTAACCGTTGTACCAGAGCTGAGGATAGGAGTAATCCCCCCCGATCGAAACACCATCTTCGGTATTGCCTCGCAGAGACGAATAGACGTAGCTTGCCTGGAGCCAGAGCCGGTCCCCAAGAGTTTCCCGCGCGAGGAGCTCGATTCCCCGATAGATCCTGCGAGCGGGCGGCGTCGCAGAGCCCGTTGGTGAGCACTGGTAGTACGGGTCGGCGAGCCCATTGCAAGTCGGAACGTTCCCGCTCGCGAACTTTCCGCTCGATCCGGGATTGAAGATGGCGTAGGAACTGAAGTCGGTCAGCGGGCTCTTGTAATCGAGGTCGTACCGGACGCCAATCGCGTCGTTCAAGCTCCTGTAGGTTCCCTTGATTCCGACTGTCAGCCCCGGCGCGAGCATCCGCTCCAGCCCGACGAGAAGCTCATCCTGAGAAGCTCCCTTGAGATTCGCATCCGCCGGCACGCCGAAGGCGCCGACCGCGCTGACCTCCGGTTTGCCGTGGTTGAGGACGGTCGGATCCTGGGCCACGCTGACAGGGTCGAAATTGATGGTCGCGATTCGCGTGTAGCTGTTCAGGAAGAGGCTCAGCGCAGTCTGGGTGGGCATGGCATAGGAGAAGCGCCCGGCGAACGCGTAGACCTTCGTGGCTCCGTCCCGCCAGGGGTCCCACGCGACGCCGATTCGAGGCTGCCACAGGCTCGTTTCAAATACCGTCCGCCCGGAGTAGTCGTGCGTCCTCTCGCCATCCCAGCGGACACCGAGGTTGACCGTGAGGCCGGGCGCCAGCCTCCAGAAATCCTGGGCGTAGGCGCTGTAGTCGTAAACCTGCGCGCGGCCGTGGTACGCGGGAACGGGAGTCGGGTCGGTGGGGCTGACGGCAAAGAAATTGTGCCGGTAATAGGTCTGGCCATACTCGTTTCTCACACCGACCTGCTGCTCCCCCGTGTAGGAGGTAGTCCCGTCCGACCGGCCGTACATGTAGTCGCCGCCCGCTTTGAGGTCATGCGCTCTTGCAAAAACTGAGACGGCCGCGGCGATCTGGGCTCGAGAGGACTCACTGTTGTCGGCCGCCGTGATAAACCCGTATCCACCGGTGATCGAATTTGGCTGGCGGGGCGCTCCGCATGGGGCGTCCGGAGTTCCGCCAGTGCATGTGAAGTCCTTGTATTGGATCTCGTCGGCCGCCGTCAGGCTGCTTCGGTCCTGATGATCGGAGCCCTGCAGGGTTGCCAGAACGTCGGTTCCGAAAAGCTGTGATGCCTGAACACCGTAATCGTCGCCGCCCTGCGAGCGAGTGGAGTTCCACGTCGACGGCGCTGGGCTCACCGGCGGAAAGACGATGATGAAGGCCAAGTCCCGCCGGGGGTCGCCTCCCGACGCGCCAGCGGTCGTGGATGGGTCCGCGAAGACGCTGGCTACGACAGTTGTCGAAGGGGCGGCGTTCCAGGTGAGCTTTCCCGAGTAGAGGTTGTCGGTCGAGCTGAACGGGAATTGGAGATCCTTTGAAACCAACGCCGAGGACTCGAGTCTGGACACGTGAGTGTCGAGAGTCACGCGGTTGTAGGCTCCGAAGAACCAAAGCCGGTCTTTCAAGAGATACCCACCCAGAGACGCTCCGTAGTCGAAGCGGTTCGCGTCGTCGGTCTGCATCGCGACCAGTGTGAGATCTTCGACGTGAATCTTCCGCTGCGCTTGGGTTGCGGCGGAGTCGTAATAGACGTATCCATCGCCGTGAAAGGCGTTGCCGCCCGACTTGGTGACGGCGTTGATGATCCCGCCGAGCGCCCGGCCGTATTCTGCCTGATAGCCGCCCGTCTGTACCTGGACTTCGCCGATGAGCTCACTGCTCAATGCCTTGCCTTGGATCCCTTTTTGGACACTGGTCGTGTTGACACCGTCGATGACCCATTGGTTCTCGGATGACGTCGCGCCATAGATCGTCAGAGGAAGCATCCGGCCGTCGGTGAAGCCCTGGTCGGTCGAGACGCCGGGATTCGCGCGCACGATGTCTGCATAGTTGCGATCGACTGGTAGTTTGCCAATCACGGCGCTCGTGTAGCTCGTTCCGGTCCTCGTGGACGTCGTGTCGATCGGAGGAGCCTCGCCCGAGACGACTAGCTTCGCCTCGGTTTCGAGCCGGAGCGTTAGATCCACCGTCGCGGTCGAGCCGAGAGTTACTGTGCACGTTTTTTTTACCGGGCGGAACTCCGGGAGGCTCGCAGTCACGTGGTACGCGCCGGGCGGAACTCCGGGGAGTCGGTAAATGCCGTCGCGGTCGGTGATGCTCGTCCGCACGCCCGGAAGGCTCGGTCCCTTCGCTTCGACCTTAACGCCCGATAGAGGGACGCCCGCAGAATCGAGCACCCGACCATCGATCTCTCCCGTCGTCTGGGCTAGATGGACCGCGGGCAGGGCAAACATAAAGAGGGCCACGCCGAGGCGCCGGCGTTCCACCCTCATCTACCTTGGTCTTTCTGTCGCCGGATTCGTGGCGAGATTCTCTGCCCTGAACCTCGCTCCGTCAATTGCGGACATGGGCTAGCGCGAAGTGCCTTACGGCAAGAAATTCTCGAAGACCCAGAGATCCGACTCCGGATAGCCCGAGGTGAATGAAATGCGTGCTCCGTCAGGACTGACGCGAACGTCGCGCAGTGCCCGCATGTTGAGCCCGAGGCGGCGGGGAGAGCCTCCCTCCAAAGGGACGGCCCACAACTCGCCTTGGTGCTTGTGCTCGGGATCCGGATGTGTCCTCACGAACAGGATTCGTCGCCCGTCGCGGGTCCACCCACCTACTGTCGGCGCTACCGGTTCCCCGGGAAGGTCGAGGAGGTCCCGCTCTTTGCCTCCGGCCGTCGGAACCAGGATTAGACGGGAGGTTGCAGCTGGACGGTCATAGAGCTGGGTTGCGAGCCAGCGGCCGTCCGGCGAAACGGAGAGGCTCCCCAGAATGGAATCAGGAGGCGGACGGTACAGGGGTTCCTCCTTGCCGGTGTTCACATCGGCACGCGTGATTCGGTCCAGATCGCGGATGAGATACACGTGCTGCCCGTCGACGTCCCAAGCGCCCGCGTTGGCCGCGCCCGGGAGGATGGTTGCAACGTTGCCGGACTCTGGATCGATGAGCCGGATGGCGCGGACCCCACGGCGGTCCGGGCCTCCGACGGTGATCCATCTGCCGTCGGGGGACCAGCGGATTCCATTGGCGACCACTTCGAGCTCGAGCTCCCGCTCGAGACCGGTCCTCATCGAGTGAAGTACCAGGATGTTTCGCCGCGACGTGCGCCAGGAGGCGAACGCGAGCGTCTCCCCGTCCGGAGACCAATCGGCATTGATATTCGATCCTTGGACGTGAGTGGCGGCAATCGCCGGCTCGCCGACCACTTCGCCTGTCGCCGAATCGATCGAAGCCGTATAGACGTCCATCAGCCCGGTCTTCTGGCTGTAGAACAGGGATCCCGACTTCGTGAGCGTGACGGGGGCGAAGGGGCCCATCTCTCGGTCGAGCAGTCGGGGGTGGCCGTCGGCCCGCCCGTCCTTGATCCGTTGCAGCCAGAGCCCCGGCCCGCCGGTTCGCAGGCTCGAAAACACGAGACCCGTTCCGTCGGGCGTCCACATCGGATCGGAGTCGAGGGTAGGGCCGGTCACGACTGGCGTCTCCTTGTCGGCCGAAGTCTCCGAGACATAGATTCCACGGTCCGCGCCATTGAAATCTTCCGCCCGGTCGTAGGCCACATAGTGACCGTCGGGAGAGAGCGAAACCCTGCCGAAAGCGTGCGCCGGCCTTGAGAGAACCCGCAAGACGCCATCGGGCACGGAGACCAGGACGACCTCCGCCTCGTCAGGGTTTCGGTTTCGCGTTCCGAGGATCCATTGGCCGTCGCTCGACCATTCCAGCGGAACGATCTCAGCCGCACCGCGGCCGCCATAGAGAACGCGCTCGCCGCTCCCGTCGGCGTCGATCACTCGAAGCTGCGTGCATTGGCAGGAGGAATCCTCCCAGCCGTACGCGACGCGGCTGTTATCGGGCGACATGATCG
>DATDNV010000224.1:0-11897 GCA_036518075.1 Thermoanaerobaculia bacterium | reverse complement strand
TTTCCCTCGGGGACCCTCGAAATCGCGTTAGTCTGCACCGGCCGTGAGGAAGCGGTCGCCACAACTTCCCCTTGCAGCGATTTCGCGAGCGAGCCGCCGGGCAACGCTTTCACTTCAATGCCGTGAGAGCGGCCGCGTGGTCCCGAGACGAACGCCGCAGGGCCGAGGCGACCAGGAGAGTGGGAACAACATCTTGAGAGTTAACAGCGGATTCAGCGGCTCGGCGTCTTCTTGCCGATCACGGCCGCCCAGGCATTCCCCCAGGGATCCGAAATCGTCTCGACGATGCGTTCGTCGGCCGCCGCCGGGCTTCCTGCCGCCGCCATCCGGAAGGTGCGCCCCTCCCGAACCCGAGGCGCGGGAAGCGACGACAGATCGGGATCCAATCGGTAGCGTCGAATCGCCTCGTAGGTGATCGGCGAGTGTCCAAGGCCGGCCGCGATCGCGACCGTCCCGTAACGATCCCATCGCACCGCCGCTCGGCCGATCAACGTGTCCTGGCCGTGAAATCCCTCGAAGGTCGAGGCGCGCTCGGGCCAGCGGAGGGTCGCGTCGCGAGCGCCGATCACCCCGGAGGCGGCGAAAAGACCGACCGCTGCGATCGCCGCGATTCGCCGCCGGGAAGCGGGCACCAGGTTCAGGAGGAGCAGAACACCCGTGGCGGCGGCGGCGGCGGTGATCGTGGTCAGGTAGCCGAAGCGGGCCCCGTTGGGCGTATCCGCTTGCCCGCCCGCCATCGTGGCCGCGAGCGCCGCCAAGGCGTGAAGCAGGAAGAGACCCGACCGTTCGCCGCGCGGTGAGATGAGCGCGCTCATCAGCGCGACGAGAACCGGAATCCCGAAGATCCAACCGAGCCGCGAGCGACCCGGGATTTCCTGCCGGGGGCTGGGATCCGGCGTCAGCCAGGGCCCGGTCAGCCCGTTGGCCGTCGCCGAGAAGAGCGGAACGATCGACTTCGTATAGCGAAACTCGCGAAGGACATTGTGGTCGCCGGCGCGCGCGAAATAGGACGTCGTCCCGCTCTCGTGAAACAACATCAGGGGCGCCGCGACGACAGCCCAGCCCGCCAGGAACGCCGCGCCGAGACGGATCCGAATCCGTCTCTCGAGCGCGGGTTCTCCCGGCCAGAGCGCGAGACCGAAGAGAGCCGCTCCGACGACCCAGGCGGACAGATAAAAATGGGCCCCGATGCCAGCCACGGCGCCGGAAACGAGACAGGCCGCTGTGCTCCGTCGCCTGCGCGCGAACAGAAGAAGCAGCGTGGCGACATCCGCCACGGGGGCGAGAACGATCATGTTCCATGCCCAGCGCGAAAGAATGAGATGCCACCGAAGACCGGCGAGCGCCAGCGCGGTCAGCGCTCCGCCTCCCCGCGGAAGAAGACTGCGACCGAGAAGCGCGGCCGTCACCAGGGACGCGCAACCGGCAAACGCGGAGAGAAAGCGCACGCCGAAGACCGTCGTCCCGGCCAGGTGAAAGACGACGCGAGAGATCTCGAGGTACAGCACGCCGGTCGTGCCATACACCTTCGCGACCCCGAATGGCACGGGCCGCAGGATCTCGGCAAAATCCGAAAGCCTCCCTCGCAGCGCGAGCGAGGGACCGATGAGGGAGAGGTCGTCGATCCAGAGCCATTCCGGCACTCTCGCGAGCTCGACGAATCGGAGCGCGACACCGGCGGCCACCGCGCTGCACGCAAGTAAGACCTGCGGTCCGGCGCGGAACGGCAGCGCCGCCGGAGTGCCGCCGAAAATTCGGCGGCGGGCTCCGCTGATCGTCAGGGCGGCCGCGACGGCGCCACAAGCCGCGACGGCGGTCGTGAGCACGACGGCGAGCGCGAGCCGATAAGGGAGCCACGCCATGTCGGCGTCTCCGAGCAGAGCGGGACCCGAGATCCGGTAGGCGCCGACACCCGCTACGAAGGCGGCGGCGAGACCCGCGACGAGGGCCGCTGCCGTTGCTTCGGTCCGCTTCGTCTCCGGGAGATTCAACGAGGCTCCGCGCGGCCCAGAATCACCGACCATTCCCGGCCCCAGGGATCGCGGACGCGCTCGACGATCCTTTCTCCGCCAACGGGCATGGTCCCGGCACCGGCGATCCGAAAGGCGCGCGGCCGGCCGCTCGCTGGATCGGGCCAACGCTCGCTGCCCAGCCGGTAGCGGCGCACTGTGTCGATCGTCAGGTCGGACCGTCCGAGCCTGGGAGCGACGGAGACCGCGCCGTAAGGAGCCCAGCGCGCCGCGGCGATTCCCATGAGCGTGTCCTCACCGTGGAAGCTGTCGAAGGTCGCTCGGTGGTATGGCCAGACGAGCAGAGCGTCCCGGACTCCCAGCGCTCCGCTCGCCGCGAGGAGGCCGACCGCCGCGAGAGCCGCCGCCCGCGCGAACGCCGGACGGGCAAGGCTCGTGAGCTGCAACACGCCGGCGGCGCCCGCGGTTGCCGTCACCGTCGTGAGATACCCGAATCGAAATCCGTTGGGGAGCCCCGCGTGCCCGGCCGCTACGGCCGCGGCGAATGCGGCGGCGGCATGGCAGAGAAAGAGCGCCGACCTCTCTCGCCTGGGTCGCACGAGAGCTCCGGCGAGACCGATCGCGACAGCGGCCCCGACGATGGGTCCGAGGCGCGACCGATCCGGCAGGTCATGACGTCCCTCGGGCTCGGGCAGCAGCCACGGGGATACGGCCGCGTCGGCGGCCGCCGCGAACAACGGAGCCGGCGAGCGCGTGTAGCGCATTTCCGCGAAGACGCTGTGGCGCGACGCGCGGCCGAAATAGGGAACGACGCGCCCCTCGGTGAACAGGAAAAGCGGGGCCGCCGCGACGAGGACTCCAGCGGCAAAGACGGCTCCCCGGCGCGCGCGTCCGGCGATCGCCTCCGGCCGTTCCGCGTCCGGGCAGACCGCGAAAGCGGCCAGCGCAGCGCTCACGATCCAGGCCGAGAGATAGAGGTGACACCCCAGCCCGACGAGGAGCCCGGCGAGGAAGGCCGGCACCGCGGCGTGCCGACGCCGCGCCGCGATCAGAAGGAGCGCCGAAAGATCGGCCAGAGGGGCGATCCAGATCGAGTGCCAGCCGGTCAGGGACAAGATGAAGTGCCATCGCATGCCGGCGAGGATCAGAGCGGTCATCGCGCCGCCTCCCGCGGGAAGGAGCGCGTGTCCGAGAAGAGTCCCGGTCACGAGCGAGATCACGCCGGCCGCCAGAGACGGAAAGCGCAGCCCGATCGGAGTCGTTCCCCACGCGACGAGCGACCGCCGCAGCGCGCGCAGATAGATCACGCCGATCATCTCGTGCGGGTTCGGAACGCCGTAGGGAATCGGGCGGATCGAGTTTGCAAAGTCGGCCCAGGTTCCCGAGAGTCCGAGAGCGGGCCCGATCAGATTCACTTCGTCCTCGAGCTGCGGAATCTCCAGACGCGCGAGAAACGCTCCCCGAAAGAAAGCGCCGGAGCCGATCGAGAGAATCGCGATGAAGACGAGCGCGCGACCGGACAGCGCGAGGCCGGCCGGCTCGGCTCGACCCGCCAGCGACCGGCTCCAGAGGAAAAAGAGCCCGGCGGCGGCCGCCGCGGCTCCGGCCGCTCCCGCCGCCACGAACAATCCAAGCGCGAGCCGCGCCACGCTCCAGGAAGTTTCGGGATCGATCAACAGGACGGGCCGAATCCAGCGGGCCAGATCGACCACAGCCACCCAGCCGCCGGCCACGCCGACGCCGACCGAAGCAGTCGAAACCGACCAGCTCGTCCCAAGTTCGCGCGGGACCATGCCGCTTCGCCGCTGCGTCTCGGAGTCGCGCCGCGGTCCGGAAATCATGGCAGCGAGACTCCCCGAACCGGCGCCGCGGGGCCCCGCATGCGTATCAGGCGGTTCCCCGCCCGACTCACTTCTCGAAGAAGAGGAACAGGTTGACGGCCGATGGGCCCAGAGAAAAGAAGTCGCCCGATCGCAGGAGCGCCGCGCAAGCGTCCTCGGAGATCCCGGCGAGATCATCGGGCACGGGGAGCGCTTCCCCGTTCAGATACGTCCCGCAGGTCGACCGCAGGTCGATCAGCCGGTATGCGGTCGGCGAGGTTCGGCGCGTGACCTTGGCGTGCACGCGCGAGACCTCGACGTTCAAAAACGCCTCGGGCGTGGAGACCCGGAATCCCGATACGGGCATTCCCACCCCGATGAACTCCGGCACCTCGCGCCCGATCAGAAGCTCCTCGAAATCGAGCTTGACCAGCCCGGCATTGTACGGTCCGAGTCCCAGCAGGTAGTGGCCGGACGGCAGCCGGAGAAGCGTCTTTTCGAGCCGGTTCGACATTCCGGCCATTCCATTGTCGACGAAGGACATCACGTCTCGCTGCCGCGACTCGAGGGCCTCGCGGCAAATGGCGGAGTAGAGGTCGTCTCTCATGCCATCTCCCTCAAAGGAAACGATGGTGACTTGGGAATTATTTTACCAGCGATCCGGTCAGTTCACAGCAGGATCCGCGTCAGCCGGCGCGCTTTCCTCCTGATCCTCGAGCTCGATCGTCCATCTCTCGAAGACGTCATCGGGCAGCTCGGTGAGAAAGCGCGAGGGTTCGAGGATCACGTCGACGCCGTAGCGGTCGCGCGCGAGCATCGGATATACGAGCGCCAGCTCGTTCTTCGCCCGAGTTACCGCCACGTAGAAGAGACGGCGCTCCTCTTCGAGCCCGTCGTCGGTGGCGGCGGAGCGATAGCTCGGGAAGCGGCCCTCGGAGAGGCCCATCACGACGACGCGACTCCACTCGAGGCCTTTCGCCTGGTGAACCGACGAGAGCACCACGCGATCGTCGTCGGGCTCCCCGGCGATCACGTCCTCGCCCGAGAGCTCGTTGAAAAGCGTGACGTCTTCGAGGAATCCCGGAAGCGAATCGTAGGTCTGGGCAAACAGCGCAAACTGCTCGAGGTCATCGAGCCGCGCGTTTCCGTTGGGAAATTTCGCGCGCGCGAAGTCGCGATAGACGTCTTCGACCACGGCGCGGATGGCTTCCGAGGGAGACGACCGAACTGCCGGAGACTCCAGGCGCGTCAAGAGCCGCAGAAACGGCTTCAAGGCCGCTTCGGCGCCGCGAGGCAGGTCGATGCCGCGCACGCCTTCCCGTTCGCGAAACGAGGCGAGCGGGTCGGGGCGTCCTCCGATCGTCTCCCAGACCGCCGACGCGGAGCGTTCTCCGATCCTGGGAAAGATCTTCAGAGCTCTCTTCCAGGACAGCTCGTCTTTCGGATTGACGACGATCCGGAGAAACGCCAGGACGTCCTTGACGTGCCGCTGTTCGAAGAACCGGGTGCCCGAGCGAATCTCGAACGGGATTCCGCGTCGAGTCAGCTCGATCTGGAGCTCCAGCGCCTGATAGTGAGCCCGGTAGAGCACCGCGATGTCCGCGAGCTTCTCGCCTTCGTCATGCCACTCGAGGATCCGCTGAGCCACGAACCGCGCCTGGTCGGGGATGTCGGGCAGCCCGACCACGGCGGGCAACGGGCCCGCCTCTCGGCTCGCGTGGAGCTCCTTGGCGAACTGACGGACGTTGGCCGAGATCGACGCGTTCGCCAGCGCGAGGATCTCGGGAGTGGACCGGTAGTTGCGTGTGAGCTGGAACGTCTTCGCGTCGGGATATCGCTCGGGAAAACCGAGAACGTTTTCGAAGGAGGCGCCGCGAAAGGAGTAGATCGCCTGCGCGTCGTCTCCCACGACCGTGACGTTTCGTTTGCCCGCCGCCATCCGATCCACGATCTCTCCCTGGAGCCGATTCGTGTCCTGATACTCGTCCACGAGCACGTGGTCGAACGATTCCCGCATCGGACCCGCGACGTCCGGGATCTCCTCGAGAAGGCGCTTCCACGCAAGGAGGAGATCGTCGTAGTCGGCCGAGTTGGCGATTCGTTTTCGCTCGCGGTAGCGGCCGAAGACCGACGCGATCTCCGCCTCGAGCGGCAGGAAATGCGGAGCCCGCTCCGCGAGCACGTCCGCGAGCGACCGGCCGGTGTTGATCGTGAAGGAGTACAGATCGGCGAGCACGTCCCCTTTGGGAAACCGCCGCTCCAGGACCGAGATCTTCCGGTCGGAGGTGGAGGCCTCCAGTAGCTCTCGCGAGTCCTCCTCGTCGAGGATCGTGAAGGTCGCGGTCAGGCCGACGCGGGCGCCCCACCGGCGCAGCAGCCGGCTTCCCACCGAATGGAAAGTGCCGCCCATCAGCCGTCTCGTGTCGACGGAGAGGAGCGACTCCACCCTCCGAAGCATTTCGCGAGAAGCCTTGTTCGTGAAGGTCAGGAGCAGGATCCGCGACGGATCGGATCCCGACTCGATCAAGCGGGCAACGCGGTAGACCAGGGTCCGGGTTTTGCCCGACCCGGCGCCGGCGATCACCAGAATCGGCCCTTTTCCCGCCAGCACGACCTCGCGCTGTTCTTCGTTGAGGTCGCGGTCGTAGTCCACCCGGTAGACGCGGGGGCCCGCAGCTCTCTTGAGGACATACTTGCGTTCCACGACTTTCGAGTGTAATGCGTTGGTAGGACAGATGATGGCGGCGGGCCGAACCCGGCTGAGCGCGGATGCGTCCCAGGCCCGGACGACCCCCGCGCGCGTAATCTTTCAGCGCCAAAAAGCGTTCTAAGTACCGAGAGTCCAAGGACTCAGACGCCGAGGAGCACGCCATGAGCATCGCACAAATTCGCAGATCGGTCCTGATCGTAGTCGCCGCGGGGGCGATCGCCGTCGCCGGCCTGTTCGCGGGCCGGCTCTCCGCGAACGCGATCGGTCCGCGCGGCTCGCGAGGCGACTTTGCCACCCGAGTCTTCACCCGCATTTCCTCGTCGCTCGACCTGAGCGACGACCAGGTCGGAAAGGTCAAAGACGTCCTGCGAAACCACGCCCCCGAGATCCGCGCGCAGCTTCAGGCCTCTGCCTCCGCGCGCGGGACTCTCCACGCCGCAATGATCGCTCAGCCGCTCGACGAGAACGCGGTTCGCGCGGCGGCGCAGCAGGTCGGTGAAACGCAGGCGAACGGAGCGCTCCTCTTCGCGAAGATCCGCGCCGAGGTCGATCCGATCCTGACGTCGGAGCAAAAGAGCAGGATTCAGAGCTTCCAGGGAAAGATGGGCCAGCGGGCCGATAAGGCCGTTCAGTCGTTCGACGCTTTTCTCAAGAGCAACCCCTGACGGACCGAGCGCTCACCGTGGCCCGGCCGGTCATCGCCTCCGCTCCGGACGAAAGCGCCCTGGTCTCGCGGGCGCTGGCCGGAGACGAGTCGGCTTTCGCGGAGCTCGTGCGGCTCGGGGCGCCGGCGGCTCTGGGAGCTGCGCGGCGAATCACCGGCGACCGCATGCTGGCCGAAGACGCGGCGCAGGAGGCCTTTCTCCGCGCCTTTCGAGCTCTGAAGAACTACCGGCATGAATCCTCCTTCGCCGCGTGGGTGCGGCGCATCGCGGTGCGGACGGCCATCGATCTGGTGCGGCGGCGCAAGCCGGAGGAATCGCTCGTCGTGGATCCGGCTTCGGGCCCATCGGAAGAAAAGCGCTTCGAGGACGTCGACCTGCTTCGTCAGACTCTCGCGGCCCTGTCCCCGCTCGATCGCGAAATCCTGCTCGCGCGGGAAGTCGAGGGCGAGTCGGACAAGGAAATTGCGGAGCGCCTGGAAATGACGGTCACGGGCGTGCGCGTGCGCATGCATCGCGCGCGAAAGAAGCTTCAAGTACGATTTCAAAGGACAACCCGATGAAAAAGCAAAGCGTCGAGTGCGCCGCCGTGCGCGAGTCCCTTTCCCGCGGGCTTCCGGTCTCGGACCAGCAGCCGCACCTCTTCCGATGCCCCGCGTGCCGCGTGCGCGTGCGAATCAGCGTGGCTTTCAAATCGCTGCCGCGACGGAGGACGTTCGACCCGCAGCCCGATTCGGTCGACCCGATCTTCGTTCAACGAGTCGTGGCCGCCGTCCGCCGGGACCGGCAGCGCCGAATCCGAACTCGCGTGAGCCTTGCGGCCGCAGCGGCCCTGCTGTTCTTCTTCTTCCTCGGGGCCGGCCACCATGCAGCCTCCAGCTCAACCGCCGGCGCCGAGGACGCCTACGCCCAGCTCATGGAGCCGGCGGGACTCGACAGCCTGCTGCCGGACTAAAGCTTTCCGCTTTCAGCTCGCAGCTTTCAGCCAGGCGTCCGCGAATCGCAAGCTGATAGCTGAAAGCGGATAGCTGAGAGCTAGACTCTTCGGATGCCCCTCAAGCTCACGACGGCCGGGGAGTCTCATGGCCCGCGCCTCACGGCGATCCTGGAGGGGATTCCTGCGGGACTCTCGATCGATCCCGCGTTCGTCGCTCGCGAAATGGCTCGCCGCCAGCACGGCTACGGCCGAGGCGGCCGGATGAAGATCGAGAAGGACGAAGCGGTTTTCGAGGGAGGCCTGCGCGGCGGCGTCACACTCGGCTCCCCGATCGCGATCGGCATCCTCAACCGAGACTTCGAGAACTGGCGCGGAGCAATGGGCCCGACGGAGGTGGACCCCGAGGCGGCCTCCGCGAGAAAGCTCACGCGCCCGAGGCCGGGACATGCCGATCTCGCCGGAGGAATGAAGTACGGCGCGAGGGATCTCCGGGACGTCCTCGAACGCGCGTCGGCCCGCGAATCCGCCGGCCGAGTCGCGGCGGGAGCCGTCTGCAAACTTCTGCTCGAGGAGTGCGGGATCCAGGTCGCGAGCGGGGTCCTCTCTCTCGGGCCGGTCGTCGATGAATCTTCGCCGCGTTCCTTCGCCTCGCTCGAGAAGGTCCGCGACGACTCGCCTCTGCGCGCGCTCGACGCCCGCCTCGAGAAGAAAATGGTCGAAGCGGTCGATGCCGCCAAGAAAGACGGCGAGACCCTCGGCGGCTCGATTCTCGTCGGCGCGCGCGGAGTCCCGGCGGGATTGGGCTCTTACGTCTCCTGGGACCGCAAGCTCGACGGCCGCATCGGACAGGCACTCCTTTCCGTGCCCGCGGTCAAGGCGGTCGAGTTCGGCTCGGCGATCGAGGCCTCGCGCGGACCCGGCTCCCGCGCGCATGACGAAGTCGACGTGGGTCGGGCGGGTCGGCTCACGCGCCGCACCAATCGGGCGGGAGGCCTGGAAGCCGGGGTGACCAACGGCGAGGATGTGCTCGCCGTGATTTACATGAAGCCGATCTCGACTCTGGCGAAGGGTCTCGACTCGGTGGATCTGGAGACGGGCAAACCCGCCCGCTCCGCCTACGAGCGGAGCGACGTCACCGCCGTCGCGGCTTGCGGCGTCATCGCCGAAGCCATGCTTGCGTTCGTGCTCGCCGATGCGCTCCTGGAGGTCACGGGCGGCGACCGGATGGAAGACGTTCTCGACCGGGTCGCGCGCCACCGCGAGCGCGTGAAGCGCTATCCCTGGACGTCGGCGGTTATACCGAAACGGGTATAGGCGCAGCCGGATCCCAGGAATCGGCCGTTCTTCGGCTAGACGTGCTTGCGGCGTTTGGGGGCGCGCCCGGAGGCGCTTCCCGCCGGCCGCTCGGGCGCTCCGACCTTCTCGGCGGAGATCTCGACGCCCGGCAGCGGATCCAGCGGCCCCGGCGCCGAGGAGGCCTCCATCTGCTCGAGCGACAGGAGCTTCTGCCCCGCGCGCCGATCGAGCCCCGCAAACATGGGATCCGTGGGCCGAAGACTCGAGCCCGAGCGGCGCCAGTACTCGTAGTGAAGCTGGGGCGAGATTGCCCATCCGGTCGAGCCGACGACCCCGATCCGCTGGCCTCGCGTCACCTGCTGGCCTCGCTTGACCTCGATGTGCGCGAGATGTCCGTAGACCGTCGCGCCGGCCGCGCCGTGCGACACGACGACGACGTTGCCGAGCCGCCAGAACCAATCGGTCTGCGACCGGCGCACGGTGCCGGCAAACACGACCGTTCCGCCCCCGGAAGCGACGACGGCGGACCCCCCGGGAGCCGCCAGATCCACTCCGGGAAAAAATTCTTCGTTGCCGGTCCACGGCGACACGCGCGGGCCGAAGAACGCGGAGGGCTCGAAAATCGCGCCGTCGAACGGAAAGATCGCTGGAACGCGGCCCGGCAGATCGGCATCCGCCCGCTCCCGCTGTTCGAGGACGTCTCGCGCCTTCTCGAGGCCCTTCAGATAGAGGCTGAAGCCGGCGGCGATCTGCTCGGGATCATCGGAGCTCAGCCAGGGTCGTTCCGGGTTCAAGATGCGGGGCCAGACCGCGAACGCGACGTCGTAGAGGAAGGCAATTCGATTCAGAAGATCGCCGTTGTCGAGCGCCCGCTCCCGGAGTATCCGGCCGATGGCCGCGATCTGCGCGCGGTCGGAGCGCTCCACCTCGGCCGCCGGGGCGAGACGCGGCGCGGGGCCGCGGGATTCCCGCCGGCGCAGGCTCAGCGGCACGGTCAACCAGAGCGAGATCGCCACCAGGGCGGCGGCGCCCGACACGATCACCAGGATGCGCTGACCGGCCACCGAGAGCGGCACCGTCCGGACGGTCGAACTCGCCGACGCCGGATGGAACTGGAATTCCATCGGATCGATTCTAGCCGCGAGCGGCGATCACTCCTCGGCCGAAAGGAGTCCCAACTCCCGCCTGTCCTCGGAAAGCCGCAGGCGGCGAGGCACGAACGAGCGCGAGACCCGAAAGACGACGGCCTCCGAGCGCGTGGGCGGCCCTGACAGCACCAGGTGCGCCGTCTCCCCGGGAACGAGCGAGCGGCGCCAGACGACGGTTCCGGCCACGGACGCCACCACCTCGACCGGCTTCCCCTCGGGAGTGAAGTGCGCGAGCTGCAGCTGCAGGCGCTCTCCCGGTGAGAGCCAGAGAGCGAACCGTCGCCGGGTCCATCGCAACGGGCCGCGCGGACCCGCTTCGGCGGCGTGAAAGCCGATGCGCCGGCTGTAGCGAAAGGTCTCTCCCGGACGGGCCGTTTCGAGGATTCCCACCAGCGCCGCCGCCGCGTAGAGCCAGACCGCCCCGCGCCGGATCGCGACGAGCGCTCTTCCTTCCGAGCTCGCCGGAGCGACCGCGGTCGCCGCGATGAGGAAGAAAAGGAGAGACACATCCGGAGCGAACCAGTGGGAGCCCAGGGCGAGAGTGATCAAGAAGGCGACGAGCCCCGCGCCCGCGGCGCCCAGGTCCGATCCGTCCGACGGAGCTCGCGATCTTCCGAGCATTTGAGCGGCGAGCGAAAGCACGAACCCGATCGTCAGGAAAAAGCCGAGCACACCGGTCTCCGCGAGCGCCTGGATGTAGCCGCTTCCCGGGTTATCCCGGGTCGGGAGGCGCCGGTTCTCGTCCCGCAGGAGATCGGGAAGCTTCCAGGCGAACGCGCCCATCCCTCCTCCCGCCACGGGATGGCTCTCGAACAGCCGAATCGCAGCCCGCCAGAGCGCCGGCCGCTCGGAAACCCGGTAGGCGATGGGCAGCCTCGGATCGAAGCTCTCCGCGAGACGACCGCCGATCGTGCCCGGCGCGCCTCGAAGGACCAGCATGACGATCAGGATCAACGTGGCGGCGAGCGCAACGAAACCCGCGATGCGGACACGAGGCGTGACCCCGCGCACCGCGAGCAGCAGGACGAGCGCGAGCAGGAGAAGCAGAAAGCCGCTTCGAGACCCGGACAGGACGAGCCCCAGGATGAGCAGTGCCGCCCGCGTCGTGCGCAACGCTCCTCGGAAGCTCTCGCGAAAGGAGGCCAATGCGACGACGAGCGCGAGTGCGCACAGGATACCGAGTGAATTGGGATCGACCGCGCCTCCGCCCAGCCGGCCGGTGAGTTTCCAGAATCCCCGAGTCTCCGGAGGCAGCACCCCGACGCGCTGGAGGAGGGCGGCCAGCGCTGAGGCGGTGACTCCCCAGAGGCCCGCGGAGAGCGCCCGCGCCCGCACGCGCGGATCCGCCCGGCGA
>DATDNV010000223.1:0-11254 GCA_036518075.1 Thermoanaerobaculia bacterium | reverse complement strand
CGTCACGGTGGCGATGCGCGAAGTGGTGTTTCACGAGCCCGTATACGTCGGCGATCTCGTGTCGTTCTACACGCGCCTCGTTCGGGTCGGCAAAACCTCGATCACGGTCGCCGTCGAAGTGTTCTCCCAGTCTGAGGAGGGTCGCGACAAGCGCGTCAAGGTCACTGAAGCCGAAGTCACTTTTGTGAATTTGGACCAGAACAGAAAGCCGTTAGAGATTCCTCGTTCCCGACCCTAGCCCAGCCGAGGTAACCAGAAAGTTTTCTTCCGAGGCCGGGGCGGCCGACCCGCGACCGTGCGGTGAGAGTCATCGCCCGGCCTCGCTGCAGAACAAACCGCAAGCCGCGGCCCATCCTCCAGCGCTCATAACTCACCTCGCCGAGCTAACTAGAAAATTCTCTTCCGAGGCCGGGCAGCCTCCTGCTCCTGAAACTCACCTCGCCGAGTTGCCTTTGAACATTTTCTTCCGAGGCCGGACAGCTCGGTGTGAGCTGCGCGATGTGGATCCTCGTCCGGCCTCGATTCAGTGTCCTCGCCCGGCCTCGCTGCAGAGTCCAAAATACGAAGGTCCCGATTTCTCGGGACCTTCTTTCTCCAAGCCGGACGAGAGTCCGGCAATGAGTTCCGGCTAACCCAAGCCTACCACTCTGTCTCGTCTTCGTCATCCTCGGCGTGCCCAGGCGATCGTTCGACGCCACCGTCGTCCTCCGCCTGCGCGATCAGCTCTTCCGGCCTCTCGGGAAAATCATCCAGCACCTCCCGATCCTCTCCGCCCTGCCAGGAGGTCTCCTCAAAGGTCTCCTCCGCCACCACGACCGCGGTCGCTGCGGCAGGAGCCTCGGCGACCGGCGCCCTCTTCGGCGTCGCCTTCCTGGCGACCTTCTTCGGGGCCTTCTTTCCTTTCACGGCCGGCTTGCGGAAGGCCTTCGCCCGCGCCCTGGTCGATTTCTTCGAACTCTTCCTCAACTTCTTGCCAGCCCGAGCCTTGACCGCCTTCCCGGTTTTCTTTTTGTTTTTCTTTTTGGCCACCTCTCGTCCTCCTGTCTGGAACACTCTTTCGACCCGCGCCGATCATACAATCGCGCTGGTGGCGAATCGAAGCGAGGCCCGAGTCGTGGTCGCCTCGGGTCCATCCGGTTTGACCGTCGAAATCCGTCCTCTGGTGCGGACTCGTCGCGGTCGGCTGCGGTTTGCGCTCCTCGCGGCGGCGGTCTTGATCGGCGCGCTCCTCGGGGCCTCACGAATCGTGCAAGGTTGGGAAACGAGCCTCCGCCGGGGAGAGTTCACCGAGTTCCCGTTGCCTCTGCTCGCATCCCTGTCCGTGGCGATCGGAGTGTTCGCTCCGCTCGCGCTCGTCGGCCTGGCGGCTCTGGCATTCTCCGAAGAGACGGTCGAGGTCAGCGCCGAGACTCTGACCATTCGCACGACGGCGTTTGAGAAGACGCGGATTCGGCGGATCCCGCTCTCGGAGCTCGAATGTTTCAGGGAAACCTACCTGCCGCTCGCTCCCTGGTGGACCTGGGCCGTCCAGCGCCTCGCGGCGCGTTGGAGGGGGAAGCTCGAGCCTCTTGCCGGCGCCGCCGGTCCGAAAGAGAAGCGTGAGATCGCCCGAATCCTCGCGCGAGCCACGGGAAAACCGCTCGTTAACGACTTCGGGAAGGCTCGGTGACTCCGCGGCCGACCGGTCGAGGCTGTTAAGATGCTGATGGATCGATGATTTCCGCGGTGACCGAACGGCATTTGACCGACGTCCTCCTCTCCGATTTCGACATACCGGACGAAGTTCGCTGGGGATTGGCCGACGCCGGGTTCGCGTTCGCGACGCCCATTCAGGCGGAGACCCTTCCGATCACTCTTGTCGGCCGGGACGTGGCTGGACAGGCCCAGACGGGAACCGGAAAGACAGCGGCGTTCCTCATCACCATCTTCTCGCGGCTTCTTCGAAAGCCCCGGAAAGGCGCCGCACACGGCCCGCGGGCACTGGTGATCGCCCCGACGCGGGAGCTGGTCGTTCAAATCCGACAGGACGCGGAGCTGCTCGGCCGCCACACGGGGCTCTCGACGCTCGCCGTCTTCGGAGGGATCGACTACAGGCTCCAACGCGACGCCGTGAAGACGATCCCCGACCTGCTCGTCGGAACTCCGGGACGACTCATCGACTACGAACGGCAGGGCGCAACCACTTTTCGCGACGTCGAGCTTCTCGTCATCGACGAGGCCGACCGCATGTTCGACATGGGCTTCATTCGGGACCTCCGGAAAATCCTCCGGCGGTGTCCTCCCTACCACCGCCGCCAGACTCTCCTGTTCTCCGCGACGCTCGAACCCCGAGTCATGGAGCTCGCCTACGAGCACACGAACAACGCGCAGAAGATCGAGATCGAGCCCGAGAGAGTCGGCGCTCACGGGATCTCGGAAGTCCTCTACCACGTCTCGTCGGGCGAGAAGTTTCGACTGCTCCTGGGTCTTATGGAGAAAGAGGGCGGCGAGCGCGTCCTGATCTTCGTCAACCGCCGGGATACCGCGCTCGATCTGGTCCGCGGCCTGACCGCCAACGGCTACCCGACGCGAGCCCTGGCGGGCAACGTTCCCCAGGAGCGCCGTCTCAAGATCCTGAAGGACTTCAAGGAAGGGCGGCTCGCCGTTCTGGTCGCAACCGACGTCGCCTCGAGAGGACTGCACATCGAGGGGGTCTCCCACGTGATCAACTACGACCTGCCGCAGGACTCCGAGGACTACGTTCACCGCATCGGCCGGACCGGACGCGCGGGAGCGGCCGGGGCGGCGGTCTCCTTCGCATGCGACGACTACGTCTTCTCTCTGGACGCGATCGAGAAACGAATTGGCCGCTCGATCCCCGTTCAGTGGCCAACCGAGGAGCTCCTCCGGTCCGGAACGCTGCGAGATGCCCCTCGGCCGCGACGCATGGGAAGAAGACCGAGCGCGAGACCGGCTCCGGCAAAGACACCCATCGAAACGCCGGGAGACGACCTGTACGGCCGCACGAAGCGCAAGTCGCGGCGCCGGTAGCAGGAAGCAGGAAGCAGGAAGCAGGAAGGGATATATCAGATCTGATATATCAAATCTTGAATCTTGAATTTTGAATTCGGAATCTGGAATTACGCCGCTGCCAGAGCTCCGCTCACCATCCAGTGTGCCAGCAGCCGGCGGATCCGGTACGAATCCGCTTTGATCTCCGCCTCGCACTGACGCGGCGTCGCCGACCGCGAGACGCGAGTCCAGAGGTCGTTGACCAGGATTCCATCCTTCTCACCGGGGAGCGGAGTCGGTTTCACGTTTGTCGGTTTCAAAACGAGATCGTCCGGCACGAGCGCCGTGGCCTGTTGGAGCTCGTCGAAGCGGCGCATCCCTTCGAGCGTGAGGGCGAGAACATCGCGCAGTCCGCCGGCCGCGGCATCTTCCGCCGCGCCATCCGGCTGGCGCGCGAACAGGAAGCTTCCCGGAAGCGGCCTCTCCAGAAGCTGGTAGTAGGCTTCTTCGCCGACCAGCTTTCCGGTCTGGCAGGTCTTGAGCTTTCCTCCTCGCAGCACGATTGTCCCGAACACGTCGCCTTTGGGGCTGCGCAGCGTCGCCACGCCGGACGTTCCGGACTCGGCCAGGCTTTGCAGAAGGGCGGGGAGTCCAAAGAGCTCGAGGTCACCCGAAAGGCTCGGACCCGGAGCCGCCGCCTCGGCGGCGGCAACCGCGGGCGCATGGGCAAAGGCATCGAGCGCTTTGGATGCGATCCGCGCCGCCTCCTCACCCTGAAATCTCTTCACGATCTCCTCGAATGCCGCTCGAACGCCCGGGTGGTTGGTTCCCGACAGCGCCTCGACCAGCGATGGGAGGTTCCGATCCTTCTTCAGGACCAGCCCGAAGAGCTTGAAGGGCGTGTTGGCTTTCAGCGAAGCCAGAAGCTTCTCGACGAGATCCTTGTCCGTCGAAAGATCCTGTCCCGAGAGCTCTGCCAGGCGCGCCATCGTGTCGCCGAGCTCCGGTTTCGCTCTGAGGCCGTGCTCCGCCACGGCGCGGCGCGCTCCCGGCGTTCCGAACCGCGCGAGGGCCGAAGAGACTCGGTCGATCAGGAGCCGCGCCTCGCGAGGATCGTAGCCCTCTCCCTCCTTGGAGAGCATCGTTTCGAGGTCCTGCAGGAGCCCCACGAGCGTCTTCTCCGACTTCTCGTATTTCAACTGACTCAGGTTCGCGATCGCTTCCTTGACGAGGGGGGCCGGGAATTTCAGCTCGGAATGCTTCACGGCCACGTCGACGTCCTCCTCGGGCGATACTTCCGGCGGTCGGGGGATCCGCCGGAGCAGGTACAGGAGGTTGCGGCGGAAATACCAGTCCTCATCGCCGGCGCCCTGTCCGACCGGCGTGCGAAGATTCCCCAGGACCAGTTCGCGCACGACCGTTCCGTGCACCTCGAGAAGAAGAAGCAGAAGCCGGCGTCGTTCGCGCTTGAGCTCCAGGCGGAGGTCGTGAAGCAGGCCCTCCGGGGCGAGCCGTGTGAAAAAGCCGAGGAAGTCGCGCAGGAGGGGATGTTGCTCGGGAGACTCGGCGTACCGGCGCAGCCGCTCAACGTCGAGATCCTCGTCTTCTTTGTTCCGGATCGACTCGGCGGCTTTCCGGTCGACGGCGCCCTCCTCGATCAATCGCTTTGCCAGCTCGAGCATCGTCACGGCCTGAGCGAGCGAGCCCTCGTTGAAGCGCTCGATTGCGGAACGAACCATTTCGTGAAAGCGGCGAAGCCCTTCCGCAGGGTTATCCGCGAGCGTCACGATTTTGCGCATCGCCTCGACGCCAGAGGCCGATGGGATCTGTTCCGGGGGCAGAGCGCGCGCGGACGGCGGCGGTACCCAGCCGGGCAGGTTTTTGCCGATGCTCTGGAAGACGTCGCTCGTGCCGAGATTGAGTCCGAGCGATCGCAGACGCTCGAGCATCATGTCGATGTCCTGAGCGCTTCGCGCGCTGCGCGCCGCCGTGGCGAGGGTTTGCGCCGTCGTGGCGCGGTCCTTCCACCCGGTGTCCAGCGCGCCGGTTCCCGACGCGTGCACTTCCCTTTCCAACCGGTGCAGGAGAAGCGAGAGCCGCCGCGTGTTCAGCAGATCCTGTCCGGACGCGGAAGCGCTCTCGGCCGCCGGACGGCGCTGCCGCAGCAGGTTGTCCACCGCCGGCGCCATCGAGCCCGACGGCTCTCCCAGACGGTCGAAGCTCTCCTGCAGGAGCTGCCGATCCTCCTCGGGACAAAACGCGAGCACCTGTGCCTTGAGCCCTTCCAGATACGCGATGAGCTGCTCGCGCGGCACCAGGTTGAACTCTCCCATCATGTGAATTTTTCGAACCGCGTGAAAGAGATAGTCCGACACCGGGATGTCGGTGCTCACGCGAAATTGAGTTCCCATCCAGGCATGAATTTGCTGAGCGACGAGAGCCGGAGGGTAGTTCAACAAGGTGCCGACCGAATCCGCGACGACCAGCGGCGGGAGGGTGTCCGAGAGATAGAGGGACAGCTCCTGGATTGCCTCCCGAATCTCCGCGTTCTGTGGGTCGGCCATGCTCGCAGTGCTTGTCACTAGGCTAACTCAAAAGGGAAGGTTTTGGGCTAAGTCCTTCGGCGCGCGTGGGAAAGCCGCCCTCCGGTCGTCGCCGTCGTCGTCTCCCAACCCCTGTTTTTAGAAGCTCTTTAGGAAATCGGCGTTGGTCCGAAACTTGGAAAGCCGGCCCAGAACGAGCTCCATTGCCTGAATCTTGTCCACCGCCGCCAGGGCCCGCCGTAGCTTCACGATCTTCGGCAGTTCCTCCGGATCGTAGATCTTCTCCTCCTTGCGGGTGCCGGATTGAGGGATGTTGATGCAGGGAAAGATTCGCCGATTGAAGAGATCCCGATCGAGCAAGATCTCGGTGTTACCGGTCCCTTTGAACTCCTGAAAGATGATCTCGTCCATGCGCGACCCGGTGTCGACGAGCGCGGTCGCGATGATCGTCAGCGAGCCTCCGCCTTCCGCGTTTCGGGCGGCTCCGAAGAAACGGCGCGGCTTCTCCATGGTGCGCGCATCGATTCCTCCCGAGAGGATCTTGCCTCCGCCTTTTTGCATGTGGTTATACGCGCGCGCCATTCGCGTAATCGAGTCGAGAAAGATGATGGCGTGCTTGCCGCATTCGACGAGCCGCCGGGCACGCTCCGCCACGATCTCCGCGACCGCGATGTGATTCTCGGCGGAAAGATCCGCAGACGACGCAATCACCTCTCCGCGAACGCTGCGGCGAAAGTCAGTGATCTCCTCGGGCCTCTCGTCGATCAGGAGGACGATCACGGTCACGTCGGGGTCGTTCACCGAAACGGCGTGCGCCATTCGCTTGAGCAGCGTCGTCTTGCCCGCTTTCGGCGGCGCCACGATGAGACATCGCTGCCCCCGGCCGATCGGCGCCAGCAGGTCGACCACTCGCCCGCACATCTCGTCTGGTTCGGTCTCGAGCTTCAGATGATCGTGCGGGTCGATCGAGATCAGCTCGGCGAAAGTCGATCGCTGACGAAAGGCGGCCGGTTCGAGGCCCTCGATCTTCTCGACGCGCTTGACGACGGTCCGGTTTCCATCGACCGCGAGGGCCGTGATCAGCGCTCCGGCCTCCAACCCTTCCCGCGTGATGAGCTCTCGCGGAACCAGTGGATCTCGTGGCGTCGCAATGTAGTTCGCCCGACTGGAGACCAGGACGCCCGGGGCGTTTTCCTTGGGGGGGACGAAGAGAACTCCTTCGACGGGGTGTTCGGGACCGCTGACGGCGAGCTCCTCGGGCCTGGCGAAGCCCCCTCCGGCGGACGGCCCGCGGCCACCTCCCCGCCGTCTGCGGCGCCGCCGGCGCCGGTGGGGACGAAATCCCTCGCCCGGCATCGAGGCCGGTTGGCCGTTGCCTCCTCCGGGATTCTCGCCGGACGCGGAGCCTTCTCCGTGACCGGTGTGATCCGTCTGGAATGAGACCGAAGCAGCGTTTTCCGGGGTCAAGGGGTCGTCGGACATGAACTCCCAAACGCCCGCCGCGCTGACTCGTAGGTCCGGGCGGGAAAGCAGCATTGTAGCCGAAAACCGCAAAAAAGAAAGGGGGCGCCAAAACCGTGCTTTGGGGCCTGCGCCCGAGAGCTCACGACGCGCCTTCTTCGTCCCCTCCCTCGAACAGCCCCATGACCCTCTCCACCCCAGCCGGCGCCACTCTCGTCAACGCGAAATTGTGTTCCGCGTGGGCGAGGGTGGAAACGCCGACGAGGCTGGTCGTCATGCCGGGCGCCGAGCGGGAAAACTGGAGCGCCCGTTGCGCTCCGGAAGAAGCCTCCGGGAAGGCCGCCTCGATCTCCTCGGGAAGATCGGCCGCGAGCCTTCCCTGCAGGAGCGAAGCGGAACCGAACGCAGCCAGTCCTTCCTCGTGCGCCGCCCGAAGCGCGCCCTCCCTGCCTCGGCTCGTCTCCTGCGAGCGATAGGCGATGGCCTGGGCCATGGCGAGGTTGACCGGCAGCTGAACGGCCCGGAAGTGATGGCGCTCGCCGGCGACCTCTCGGGCGGCCGCCAGCGTTTCGGAGAGAGACAGATGCTCCGGATGCTCGGGAGGAACGCGCAGCCCATCCCAGGTCGCGAGCCCCCAGACGCCGATCCAGCCTTCCTCCGCCGCGCGCTCGAGCACCTCGATCGCGCCTCGAAGCCGGCTGCGAAAGAGCGCTCGATCGACCGCAGCCCTCTGGGACTCGATGTTGTGGAGATAGTAAAGATCGATCGTCTCGAGATCGAGATTCGAGCGGCTGCGCCCGATCTGATCGCGGACGTATTCCGGGGCCATGCAGTGGCCTCCTTGAGCGATCTCCGCGCGAGGAGCCAGTCCTGACTCGACGAAGGTTTCGAGAATGTAGCGCCTCGCATCGCGCGGGTCGTCCGCGTCGTGCGGCAGGTAGCCTCCCTTAGTCGAGACGAACAGCTCGTCCCGGGCGACGACGCCTTTCTCGATCGAATCGGCGATGGCGCGCCCGATGGCGCGCTCGCTCTTTTGGCCGCGGTAATTGATCGCCGAATCGAGGACATTGATCCCGACGCGGAAGGCATACGCCGCGCAGGACTCGTAGCCTCGATCGGTCGCCTCGTCCTCGTCGCCGAGATACGTGCCCAGCCCGATCGAGGAAACGGAGACTCCCGCCGCTTGCCGGAAGTGCCCCGGAGCGACTTTCGAGCGCTGAACGAACCGGCGTGTGCCTTCGAGAGTGGCGCGGCCCTTGATCACCGGCAGAGGCTATCAGGGAGAAGTGATCAGTGACGAGTGATGAGTGACAAGGAGGGCGGTGCGGCACCACTCTTCACTGGTCACTGGTCACTTGTCACTTCAGCTGTAGCTCTTGTTGATGAACCCCAGGTTCGGCCAGCTCGCGCCGAGGATCGCAGTCGAATCCGCTTCGAGCCAATCGGAGAGGATCGTTCCGTAGTAGGAGCGAAAATCATTCTGGATGAGCAGATTCCCGTTGGAGTCGAGATTCGTCAGGCTCGGCGCGGAGCCGTAGATGCCCGGCTTGACCGCGTCTCCCACCACGAAGTGGGGAGCGGACGTTCCATGGTCGGTTCCGTTCGATGCGTTGTCGAGAACCCGGCGTCCGAATTCCGACCAGGTCATCAGCAGGACGTCGTGCGACTTGCCGTGTGCGTCGAGATCGTCAAAGAACGCCTTGATTCCCTCCGAGACGGTCTGGACCAGACCATCGTGGCTCTTGTCTTCACCGGCGTGATTGTCGAAGCCTCCGTAGGTCACGTAAAGGATCTGGGCGCCGACGTTCGCGTTGATGATCTGGGCGATGAGCTCGAGACCCGTGCCGAGGCTTCCCGCCGGGTACTGGCCTCCCGCGACGTAGCCGTTGCCGACCGACTGGAGGATGTTGGAAGAGGAAATGGCGAGCCCGGCGAGCTTGCTCACTCCCTGCACGGTGTTCTCGATCTCGTACGTATCCGCGTTCTCGGCAAGAAAGGTGTTGATCTTGTTGTTCTTGTCGCCGGGGTAGGTTCCGTCCGTCGCGTACTGGTAGCTCGCGATGCTGACGAACGACGGCACACTGACGTTGTCGGCGAGGAGCGTCCGGGGAAGCGACTGGGAGATCGCCGCGCACGAGAGCGGATCAGCGCCGCTACCGATGTATTCGTCGGCCCACCGACCGAGCCAGCCCCGCCGCTGCGCGAGCGTGGGATCCGCGGTGTGCCAGATGTCGCGCGAGGAGAAGTGAGAAAGGCTCGAGTTGGGATAGCCGACCCCCTCGACGATCCCCACGCGGTTCTTGGTCCAGAGATCCTGGATTCCCGTCATCACCGGGTTCAGACCGAGTGTGCTGCTGAGCGGCAGAACCGAGTTCACGGGAATTCCGATACGGGACCGAACCTGGGGGTAGGCGCTGTCGGTGTACGGAATCAGGGTATTGAGACCGTCGTTGCCTCCCATCAGCTCGAGGACGACCAGAATGCGTCCGGTCTGCGAGGCCCCGACCGACTCCTCGAACTGATTGGCGCCGACGACCGCCCAGCGGGGAACCATCGCGGAAATGCTGACGTACCCCGCGCTGCGCAGCAGAAAGTCGCGTCTGGAAATCGGCATGATCCCTCCTCCCAACCTAGGCGAGGTGAAAGGCCGCGCTCGTCAACATCAACTCCACGAGCCCGCGGACCTTCTTGTCTACGTTCGACGGCGAGTTCGTCCAGACTCCTCTCGACCCGTCGTCGTTCGCGTTCATGTACGTGACCCACGACGACCGCACGTCCGGCGACAGGTCGGAGACGTTCAAACGGTCGGCGAGACCGTCCACGACCGCATCGGCGGAGGAAACGTTCTGGCCGGAGAGCAGTGCAGTCGGATTGAAGAACGTGCCGGACGAGCTCCGGTTGGACGCGAGCGTGTTCGAAAGAGAAGAGCGCGCGAACACCGTTCCGGTGTTCATCCACGCGTCGCCCCAATCCCAACCCTTCGCGTCTTCGGGATCGAAGAGAGATTGCCCCATCGGAGTCAGGGAGTTGGCGGGGGAAGAGAAGTCGGATGTCCCTTCCAGCATCCGGACCGCGGCAACCGCATACTCCACGGGGCTTCGGACCCAGGTCTTGATCGTATGCGGCTCGTAGAATTCGGGCGAAAGGAAGATCGCCCGCACCAGCTCGCGGATCGAGCGGCCCGAAGACACGTAGACCGACGCGAGCTGGGAGACCAGGTAGTCGCCCGGGTCGGGATAGCCGAAGAACGTCCAGAGCTTCGCGGCGAGGAAGCGCCCGGACTTCGAGCCCTCCGCGTCGCTCCAGTTCAAGATCAGATTGATCGCGTCGTATCCGTTCCAGTTCCCCGCCTGGCCCAGGATCGTCTTCGTACCATTGTCGTGAAACGCGGGGTTGTCGACGAACGTCGCGCCGTTGAAGTTGTCCGTCTTCGAGTAGTTCTGAAGCGTCCAGCCCGATAACGCTCTCGCGACGTTGGTGACGTCGGATTGGCTGTAGCCGCTCGAAACGCCGAGCGTGAAGAGCTCCATCAGCTCGCGCGCGTAGTTCTCGTTCGGGCGCGCCGCCCGCGAGAGCCAGTTATCGAGCCAGACCAGCATCGCGGGGTCCTGAGAAATGCTGACGACCAGGTCGTCGAACTTCCCCACCGCGTGCTTCCGCTCGGTCTTGTTCTGATTCAGGATGAGGGTCACGCCCTTGACTTTCGAGATCCCGGACGTCCAGTGGAGGTTCCAGAAGTAGGTCATCTTCTCTTCGAGCCGGCGGGGAGAAAACGCCATCCGATCCATGAACCACTCCTGGACCCCCTTGATCGTCGTCAGGTTGTAGTTCTTGGAGCCGAGAGCAGCCTCGTAGGCGCTGGTGTCGATCGCGTCGTAGTCCACGAGCGCGGAGACAGCGGCTTCGACCGATCCTTTCGCGTAGAGCGCGTCGATCTCCGAAGGAGTGCCGCCGAACCCGGCCCTCCGCAAGAGGTGAGCCGCGGCATCCCGGGTCCAGGTCACTGGCATGGCCCCTCCTTGGTCGATCCGCTGGGTTGGACGATCGACGACGGGTGCGGTTTACAACTGAAGATGGGCCCTCACTCGCTAGCTGTGATTCTTGAAGAGACGGTTACCGCTCGAAGCCGCGGCGACGGTCCCGTCTCCCGCGTCGCCACGCTCGGGCCATGCCGTGAGAGGACCAACGGGCCCTCGCTTGTCGTTCGGTCGCAGTCTTGTCGGGGACAAGGCCTCTCTCGGCCATGCTCCCTCACTCAC
>DATDNV010000222.1:0-8558 GCA_036518075.1 Thermoanaerobaculia bacterium | reverse complement strand
GAAGCCAACAGATGCTGCTTCAGCGCGCGGCGATCGTTCCGGAAGAGCGCCACTCGGGCAAGCTGCTCCTGACGAAGAAGGGGGTCCGGAATCTTCTGGTAACACAGTGCCGCTGCCTCGAGCCGCCCCAACGTCAAATAGAAGAGAGCCGTTCCTTGGGCAAAGCCCTTCCGGGCGTTACCGCTCAGGGAGTCGATCTTCGCGGCCAACCCATCCGCTATTTGGAGCGCTCCCGTCAAGTTCCCGTCGAGCCAGGCCTCCGCAGCCGGGAAGAGCTCCAGCCACGCGACGTCGAAGTCCTCTATGGCATCGGGGGGAACCAGTGCTCGCGCACGCTGGACGTAGAGCCGGGATCTGACGCGATCCAGGGGGGCCAGATCTAAAGCTGCAGTGTAGTTCGCTCGGAAATCCCACGGTCGCAAGTCGGCGCGGCGGATCTCGAGCTCTGCGGCGTCTCTGAATCGACCCTCCGAATAATAAACGCCGCCCAGGTTATTGGTGCCCCAGAAGTCGTCGGGATAGAGGCTGAGCAGGGCCTCGTACGCGCCGATCGCCTTCTCTTGCTGCCCCAGCAGTTCATAGTAGCTTCCACGGATAAAGAGTCGTTCCCTCTCGGTCGTCGATTCCGAGAGTCGGATAGCTGTCTCCGCGTAGGGTCGAAACTCCTCCACGGGCCGTTTCTGGTAATTGATGGCATGCGCTAATTGAATGTAGGCAGAGGCAAAATTGGTATCTTCGGTTACTGCCTGCCTCAGGAGCTCTTCGGCGGCCGCCTGGCTGCCGCTTCCCGCCATCAGCGAATCCGCTCGCGAGTAGAGCTGGAGCGCCCGCAGGTTAGACGTGGTGACCTTGACGAGCGGCGTCTCGCTCGATTCGGAAGGCAGCGTCTCGCCCAGCGTTTCCCGGACCCGATCCGAGATCCGCCGCACGGCGGTCAGCGAGCCCTCCTTTCCCTCGCTTTCTTCGGTGAAGCCGTTCACTCTCGTGCCTTGCTTCGGCTCGACGATGTCAACGCTCAAGAGGTACTTTGCGCCGAACTTCTCGACGCGGCCGGTCAGAAGAGCCCGGATCTGGCCGTCCCGCAGGCAAACCTCGCCCCCCACCGCAGCATCGACGCGCGTGTCGAGCGGCTTCCTCATCAGCCGCAACGCGTCAGCGATCCGTGCCCTGGGAACGACGTTCACATAGCGTGAGTTGGAGAGCTCCCGCGCGAGCGCGTACTCCAGCGTCCCGTCCAGAAGCGGTTCGCCGGTGCGATTCTCGAAATCCGCGATTAGGACCCAGTCCCGCGCCTTGAAAGGAAGCGGCCGCAGCCATTCGGCTGCCGCATGCGAACTGTTCCGAGAAAACCAAGCGACCAGGCCCACCAGCGCAATGGCCAACGCGAAGCCAACTCCGATCAGCGGGGCCTTGCGAGGCGCGCGCGAAAAGGGACGCGCGACCTCCTTCTTGTGCTCTGGCTCCCCCACGCCCGAAGCATCGAGAGTTTCAGCTTCAGTCGGAGGAGCAGCTTCAGGCGGAGGAGCCGCGTCCTGGGCGCCGTGCTGATCAGTGAGCTTCGTTCGACGGTTGTTCCACCAGCCGTCGAGCTCCGCCCTGTAGGCGTAAACCGAGTCGCGCTTGTCGTGGTGGTGGCGATGAATCGGAAGCTGTTGTTCCTTCTCCCACCGCTTGGCGCTGCGAACGCTGCGCCGTAGGTATGAGGCGATCTCCTTCCAGGAGTCGAGCCGGCCGTCCGAGCCCGGCTCGGAGGCGCCAGGACGGGGAACGCCGGACGCGCTGCTCATTTGGACCGGAAGGTCGCGTCCATCATATCTCCGCCGCCGCCCCCGCCCCGGCCCTCAGCTCCGGCCGCGTGCCAAGAGGTGTCATCCCGCCGTGGCCTCTCTTGCCTTCTTGACGCAATTACTCAGCGGGCAGAGAAGGAAATGAGAAAGGCGGACTCTCACAATGAAGAGAACTCTCCGAATCATGATCTGGTCGGTACTGGTTTCTTTCCTCGGCATCACCAGCAGCTTTGCCGGTAAACCGGCGCCGAAAGCGCCGACCGCGGACCTCTACCTTGCCCCGAACACACCTCAATGTAGCGGCCTGACGGAGGTGACCGGGATCTATCAGGACGGCAGAGGCACGTACCTGCCGGCCGACGTGGTCGAATGGGCAAGCACCACCAACGGCATTGACTTGAGGATCAAGCCGCTCTGCTCGGCGAACCGTCAGCTCGATGCGCTCCTGCCAAACGCAGCCATAGCTCTACTGGGCGCGCCCATCAACCGCTGCCAGGATTCCGGCAACCTCAACACAATCCAGTTGAAGATTCCCGACCTGCAGAGCGCTCAGACAGGTGTCGTCGGCAAGCCCTCGCTGCCGCCGGACTACCCGAAAGCCGACAGCGTCTATTTCTTCTTCCTGGTCGATTCGAATCACGACGGCAGCTTCGGGCGCGGTGATATCGCCTACAACCTTGTATGGCAGAGCGGGATCTACCTGACCCGCACGGAATACGTCGACCGAACCACCTACGAGCTGACGACGGACCTCACCTCGCCCAACGCCGAGCTCCTTCAGGGCGCGGGCAACGGAGGCACGAGCAAGGGCATCTTCTGCGTTCCCCTCCGGCTCACGGTGACGCAGCTGAAGTGAGGAGCTTCTTAATGAGGCTTCCCTGCGCTCTCTTGCTTCTGCTCGTTCTCGGCGCGCCGGTCGTGGGGCAGACGTTCACCGAGTTTCCGGTCCCCTCGGATGGAAAGGCTTACCCGTGGCGGATCACCGCGGGCCCTGACGGAAACCTCTGGTTCACCGTGAGCAGCGACGCCGAGGGCGCCAAAATTGGCAGGATCACGCCGGAGGGAGCGATCACGCAGTTTGCCATCCCCACCGTTCCCGCCAGTCCGAACCAGATTGCGACTGGCCCCGACGGCAACGTCTGGTTCACCGAGGCAAACGATTTCGCCAACCGCATCGGCCGGATCACGGCGTCCGGCTCCATTTCCGAGTTCCCGATCCCGACGGCAAACAGCAGACCCGATGGCATCGCGGCTGGCCCCGATGGTGCCATCTGGTTTACGGAGCCCAACACCAGGAAGATCGGACGCATCACCACGTCGGGAGCGATCACCGAGTTCCCAATCCCGGGCTCGGCCCCCGGCATCGTCTCGGGCCCGGATGGCCTGATCTGGTTCACCGACAGGGGCACGAACAATATCGGACGGATCACGACCTCGGGCGCGATCACCGAGTTCCCGATCCCGACACGCGCTTCCGAACCCGTCTTGATCACGGCGGGTCCCGACGGCGCGCTCTGGTTTACAGAAGATCAGGGGAACAAGATCGGCCGCATCACGACCTCGGGCGAAATCACCGAGTTCCCGATCCCAACGCCCGGAAGCCACCCGTACGGCATCGTTACCGGTCTCGACGGAAACCTCTATTTCGCGGAGTCGGCGGGCAACAAGATCGGCCGCATCACGACCTCGGGAGAAATCACAGAGTTCGCGATCCCCACGCCGGGGTTTGACCCCGAGGGTATCGCCTGGGGCCCGGACGGAGCGATCTGGTTCGCCGAACCTTACGCGGGAAATATCGGGCGGCTTTCGATCGAGCGCCTCCCGACAGTCGAGCGCCTCCCCCCGGTACGGCCGAGTGCTCGCGAGGGCCGACCACGTGTTCTCCCTCCGCGAAATCCACCGATCGCGGACCTCGACTTAGCCCCGAGCAAGCCGGACTCGTCTTGCCCCGGCCTGACGGAGGTGACTGGTATCTACCAGGACGGCAAAGGCACCTACCTGCCTGGCGACACGGTCGTATGGGCGAACACGAGCGACGGCGTTGACTTGAGGATCAAGCCTCTCTGCTCGGCCAACCGTCGGCTCAACGCGCTCCTGCCCAGCGCGGCGATTGCGCTGCTGACCGGGCCGATGAACCCCTGCCAGGATTCTGGCTTCCTCAACACAATCCAATTGAAGATTCCTGACCTGCAGGACGCGCTGATGGGAGTCGTCGGCAAACCCTCGTTGCCACCGGACTACGCTAAGGCCGAGAGCGTCTACTTCTACTTCCTGGTCGATTCGAATCACGACAGCAAGTTCGGGGGCGGTGACGACGGCTACAACCTCGTCTGGCAGAGCGGAATCTATCTGACGCGAACGGAACTTCCCGACCGGACCCTCTACGAGCTGACGACGGACCTCACCTCGCCCAATGCCGAGCTGTTTCGCGGAATCGGAGCCGGAGGCGTGAGCGAGGGCGTCTTCTGTGTGCCCCTCCGGCTGGTGGTCACACAGCTGAAGTAGAGGGCGGGCCTTACTCCTCGCAGTCGGGGCAGCCGAGAAAGGGGATTGGCTCCGCCGGCACCGGATGGGCGTCGCCGGCGATGCCTCCCCAGGCGCCGCCCTGCGCGTGAAAGAGGTAACACTCCAGCCGATAAGCGTCGTGAGGGCTCTCCGCGAGCATCCAGCCGAACAGGACGTTCTCGCCGCCTTCCCGAGCGTGTTTCAGCAGGCGCTGGCGCAGGTCCACGTCGTCCCGGCCGACCCTCTCCGAGACTTTTCCCCGAGGCCCCACGCTCTTCAGAAAGAAGACGCCCGGCTGGCCCGGCGGCACGGTCCGAGCGACGTTGGTCTCGGTCAGTCGAATCGCGGACTGGATCCGGGGTGCGGGGGGAAGATGCGGGAACAGAGAGGGCTGGACCTCCTCGGGAATCGGCTCATGAACGCGAATCCTTCGAATCGCTCTCATCTCGCCTGCCATCCAGTGTAGCCGGGAAGACGCGAATTGTGAATAGGTGGCGACCGGAAATCGCTGCCACAATCCAGAGATTGTCGGTTCGAAGCCCTACCCCTTCACACATACGATCTGCTTCAAGCGGGCGACGACCTCCACGAGGTCGGAAGACTTCTCGATCACCTCGCCGATCGGCTTGTAGGCGCCGGGGATCTCATCGAGCACGCCGGCGTCCTTCCGGCACTCGACTCCGGCCGTCTGGCTCTCGAGCTCTTCGGTCGAGAAACGTCGGCGCGCCTCGCCGCGCGACATCTTCCGGCCGGCCCCGTGCGGCGCGCTCTCGAAGGCGTCGGGGTTGCCCCGTCCGCGAACGATGAAAGACCCGGTCCCCATCGAGCCGGGAATGATTCCGAGCTCGCCCTTCCCCGCGCGAATCGCGCCCTTGCGCGTGACGAGAACCTCCTCGCCAAAATGGACCTCTTCCGCGATGTAGTTGTGATGGCAATTGACCGACATGGTCAATCCGAGCTTCGCGGGGTCGCCTTCGAACCCGAGGGCGTACGCGAGCTGGCGAAGCAGACGCTCCATCATGATCTCGCGATTCGCTCTCGCGTAGTCCTGACACCAGAGGACGTCCTCACGGTACTCCGCGAATTCCCGCGTGCCCGCGAGAAAGTAAGCCAGCGCGGGGTCGGGCAGCGCGTCGACCGCTTCCCGCAGAGCCCCTTTGGCGCGGTCGATGTGGATCTCGGCGACCGACTTGCCGATGTTGCGGCTGCCCGAGTGGAGAAGCAGCCAGAGAAGCCCGTCGTCCTGGTCGACGCAAACTTCGATGAAGTGATTGCCCCCGCCGAGCGACCCCAGCTGCTGAAGGGCCTTGCGCATGAGGCCGGACGACGCAACGTGAGGGCTTGCCTTGTCGGCGGCCCAGCCGAGCGACTCGGCGAGAGGTTCCTTGCGCTGCTGAAAACCGACCGGGATCTCGCGCTCGATCGAATGGCGCAGCTTGCGCAGATCTTTCGACTCGAGGCGGTCAGAAAGAATGGAGGTCTTGCGGGCCATCATGCCGCAGCCGATATCGACGCCCACGGCGGCGGGACACACCGCGCCCTTCGTCGCGACGACGGTTCCCACCGTTGCGCCGATGCCCAGGTGCACGTCCGGCATCGCCGCCACGTGCTTGAAAACGAACGGCAACGAAGCCGTGTTCTTCAGCTGCTGAATCGCTTCGGACTCGATCCGGTCGGTCCAGACCTTGACAGGAACTCTCGCGTTCAGGACAGTTTCAATCGGCAAGATGCACCTTAAGAACCTCTGATTATCTTTCGTCCTGGAGCAAAATCCCGTCAGCCGTCAAAATGACGTTTACCGGAGGACCCGTGGGCACAAAGATCCGAAGAAATCTGGCCTTCATCGCATTCCTGGCGGGCTTCGCTCCGCTGATTTCGGCGGGACCGCCTGATCCATCCTCGGAAGGGTCCGCGCCGAAGACGGCCGCCGCGTGTCCCGCGGACGATCGGATGGCTTCCCGCGAGGACTCGGCGCTGACCACACTCTCCTCGCCGGATTCCCGCAGCGCCCAGGAAGCATGGCTCGCCGAGCGGGAGCTCGTGCTCTCGTCCCTCGTCGAGGTCCGCCGTCCCGACGGAACGGTTTCCGTCGACCTGCGGGACGCCTTCTTTAGCCGAATCGTGATGCAGCGCAACCCGGACGGATCGATCTCGATTCGGTGTTTCCCGGCCGGTTCCCGCGTCGTCCTGCCGCTCGCGCCGGCGCATCCGCCGCACGAGGAGAAGTAAGTCTTGCGAAGCCCGGGCGGCCTCCGTACGTCCGCATTCTGCCTCGCCATCGCGCTGGGGGCGGCCAGCGTGCCGCTCGGCGCCGCGACGATCACCATCGTCAACGGCAACGCCCCCGGCATCGGCTTCAACGACCCCACTCCCGCGATCCCCGTCGGCGGAAACACAGGCACGACCGTCGGCGAGCAGCGGCTGATCGCCTTCCAATACGCCGCCGGCATCTGGGCGTCGAAGCTCAAGAGCAACGTCGAGATCCGGGTTCGCGGCTCCTTCGTTCCGCTCCAGTGCGACGCGACCACCGGAACCCTGGGCCAGGCCTCGGCGACGCAATCACTGAAAGATTTTCCGGGCGCGCCGGTGCCCGGAACCTACTATCCGATCGCGCTCGCGAACGCGATCGCGGGCCAGGATCTCCGACCCTCCGACGACGACATCAGTGCCTCGTTCAATTCGGCAATCGGCCAGACCAATTGCCTCGACGGATCCCCTTGGTATTACGGCCTGGACAACAATCACGGAGCGGCGATCGACCTCGTTGCCGTCCTGCTTCACGAATTCGGACACGGCCTGGGCTTCATCACTCTCGTGAACGTGAACACGGGGGCGGAATTTCTGGGCGCCCCGGACATCTGGGAGCGGAACATCCTCGACACATCGACCGGAAAACACTGGGTCGACATGACCGACAACGAGCGCGCCACCTCCTCTCTAAACGGGCGCAAAGTTGTCTGGGATGGCGCCCATGTGATCGCGCAGGCCCCTTCGACGCTGGCGCTCGGGACCCCGGTTGTCGCAGTCAGCTCGCCGGCCTCGATCGCCGGGGACCTCGCCGTGGGGGTTGCGGATTTCGGGCAGCCGTTCTTCGCCCCCGGCGTCAGCGGTGGGCTCGTCGCGGCAACTGATCCCTCCGATTCCGCTGGTCCTTCGACGACCGACGGCTGTTCTCCCTTCACCAACCCGGCCGAGGTCGCTGGCAAGATCGCGCTCATCGACCGGGGAACCTGCCTCTTCACCATCAAGGTCAAGAACGCCCAGAACGCGGGCGCGATCGGAGTCTTGATCGCGGACAACGCCGCAGGATCGCCGCCGGGCGGGCTCGGAGGCTTCGACGCGACGATCACGATCCCGTCCGGCCGCATCACGATGAGCGATGGAGCGACGCTTCGCTCGAACCTCTCGTCCGGCGTAACGGTGACTCTGGGAGTCGACTCCGCGCTGCGGTCCGGCGAGGACGGCTCGGGGCACGTTCTCCTCGATGCCACCAATCCGATTCAGGGCGGCTCGACGATGAGCCACTGGGACCCGATTGCCTTCCCCAATCTGCTCATGGAGCCGGAGATCAGTCCTGACCTGCCGCACGACGTCGATTTGACGCTGCCGCTCCTCGTCGACATCGGATGGACCGCGCTGACGGTTCCCGAAGGAGGTCCGCGGCCTCCGATCGAAGAAGTGCCGCCGAACCACCAGACGCACTCGGTTCCCCCGCGGAACTGAGGTCTTGCTTCGCCTGTTATATCAGATCTGATATAAACCGGCGCCGGAGCCCGTTTCCCCGAGCGGCGCTCAGCCGCGTGAAAGATCTTCGATCTTCTTCCACTCCTTGTCGGACACCGGCATGACCGACAGGCGCGAGATCCGCACGAGCGGAAAGTCGTGGAACTTCTTGTCGGCCTTGATCTCGGCGAGCGTGACCGGGCGCTTCAGCTTGCGCACCGGCCCGATGTCCACGGCCGCGAGCTTGCCGGACTTGTCCTTCGGGTCGTCATAGGCGTCGGAGATCGCCTGCGCGACGCCGACGACCGCCTTCTCGTTGCCCGTGTGGTAGTAGAAGACGCAGTCTTTCTTCTTGACTTGCCGCAGATACTTCTGCGCGAGCGGGTTTTTGACTCCGGTCCAGGACGTCTTCCCGTCGCGGACGAAGTCGTCCCAGCCGTAGTGCGTCGGTTCCTCTTTGAAAAGCCAGTTCATCGTGCCTCCTTGGACCTCGCGCCCATTTCCCATAGACTCCCCGGCGAATTGCGGCAGAGCCGAACAGGA
>DATDNV010000221.1:0-8631 GCA_036518075.1 Thermoanaerobaculia bacterium | reverse complement strand
CCCAAAAAAATGCCCCCGCGGGCTTCCGACCCTTAGCCCCCCGGCGCGGCTCGAGGCCGTTCCGGGCCAGCGCACAGGCTCGTAGCTCAGGGGGAGAGCACTACCTTGACACGGTAGGGGTCAGCGGTTCAAATCCGCTCGAGCCTACCAATTCTTCGGCAACGAAGGCGCTTAGCTCAGCTGGGAGAGCGCTACCTTCACACGGTAGAGGTCAACGGTTCGATCCCGTTAGCGCCTACCAAGGAAGCACGAAACGCGGGGTGACCCGCGTTTTTGTTTTACCCGGGAGGATGTGGAGATCAGAATGGAAGCCCAGGTGGACAAGGTCACGGTGACGTTGCCCGACGGATCGACAAGGTCGTTTCCGAAGGGCACCACCGTGCGCGCGATCGCCGAGTCGATCGGACCTCGGCTCGCGAAGGATGCGCTCGCCGGGAAGCTCGACGGGCGCATCGTCGACCTGGTCACGCCGGTCGACTCGGATGGCGCGCTGGAGATCATCACGTGGAAGTCTCCCGATGCCGTCCCCATCTATCGCCACTCGACCGCGCACCTGACGGCGCAGGCGGCCAAGCGGCTCTTTCCCGACGTGCAAATCGGCATCGGCCCGCCGATCGAGAACGGCTACTACTACGACTTTCTGCCGAAGCGTCCGTTCACGCCCGAGGATCTCGAGGCGATCGAAAAGGAGATGCGCAAGATCATCGGCGAAGATCTGCCCATTCGCCGCTCGGAGATGCCGGTCGAAGAGGCCGTCTCGATTTTCGAAAAGCAGAACGATCCGCTGAAAGTCCAGATCGCGCGCGAGCTGCCGAGGGGCGAGCGCGTGTCCTGCTACACGCAAGGAGAGTTCATCGATCTCTGTCGCGGCCCCCACGTCGCCTCGACGGGGAAGCTCGGTGTCTTCAAGCTCACGCACTCGGCCGGCGCGTATTGGAAAGGGGACGAGAGGAACCCGATGCTCCAGCGCATCTACGGGGCCTCGTTCCTGACGCAGAAAGAGCTCGACGACTACCTCAAGCAGGTCGAGGAGGCGAAGGCGCGCGACCACCGCAAGCTCGGAAAGGAGCTGGATCTCTTCTCCTTCCACCATTGGGCGCCGGCCTCGCCGTTCTTTCATCCGAAGGGAGCCGCTCTCTACAACGGATTGATCGAGTTCATGCGGAGCGAGTACTCCCGGCGCGGCTATCAGGAGATCGTGACGCCGCAGATCTTCGACGCGGAGCTTTTCAAGCTCTCGGGCCATTACGCGAACTACCACGAGAACATGTATTGGACGGAGATCGACGAGCGGGAGTTTGGCGTCAAGCCCATGAACTGTCCGGGTCACTTCCTCCTCTACAAGTCGCGTCTGTGGTCCTATCGCGAACTCCCGGTGCGGTATGCGGACTTCGGACGCCTCCACCGGTACGAGCTGTCCGGCGTGACGGCGGGACTCACTCGCGTCCGAACGTTTTCCCAGGACGACGCTCACATCTTCACGCCCTTCGAGCTGGTGGAGGAAGAGATCTTCCGGTTCCTCGAATTCACCGACGCGGTGTACGGCGCGTTCGGTTTTACCGACGTCGAGATTTCACTCGGTCTTCGCCCGGAGAAGCGGATCGGCACGGACGAGCAGTGGGACCGAGGCGAGAAGGCGTTGGCCTCCGCGCTCGAAAAGGCGAAGCGGCCGCACGTGGTCACGCCCGGCGATGGCGCTTTTTACGGTCCGAAGATCGACTTTCGAGTGAAGGACGCCCTGGCCCGGCCCTGGCAGCTCGGTACGATCCAGTGCGACTTCGAGCATTCGGAGAGCTTCGATCTGACCTACGTCGGCGAGGACGGGCAGCATCACCGTCCCGTCATCATGCACCGAGCGATCCTGGGTTCATTCGAGCGCTTTCTCGGGATTCTCATCGAGCACACGGCGGGGAACTTCCCGTTCTGGATCGCGCCGATCCACGCGGTCGTGCTGCCCGTCTCCGATCGCTTCGCCGCGCGGGCTCGAGAGGTGGCTGACGAGTTGCAGGAGGCCGGCCTCCGGGTGGAATGCGACGACCGCAATGAAAAACTCGGCGCGCGGATCCGGAAGGCCGAGCTGCAGAAGGTTCCCGCGATGCTGGTGATCGGCGAGAAGGAGGCCGCCGCGGGCACGGCCGCGGTCCGGCTGCGGCACGGCGGGGACGCCGGAACGATGACGATCGCCGCGTTTCGCGCGGCGGCGAGAAAGGCAATCGAGGAGAGAATGAAGGAAATGAAGGAAGTGATCGCGGAGGTGACGAATCGATAAGAAAAGCATCCGAGTCAACGAACAGATCCGATGGAAGGAAGTCCGGCTCATCGGCGAGTCGGGAGAAGCGCTCGGCATCGTGGCGATGGCCGAAGCGCTCGAAAAAGCGAAGCAGGCGAGCCTCGATCTGGTCGAGATCGCGCCGACCGCCAACCCGCCTGTCTGCCGGATCATGAACTTCGGAAAGTTCATCTACCAGCAGAAAAAGAAGCAGCAGGACTCGAAGAAGAAACAAAAGACGACGCAGGTCAAAGAAGTGAAATTTCGACCCAACATCGACGACCACGACTACGACTTCAAGATCAAGAACATCCTGAAGTTCCTGGCGCACGGCGACAAGGTCAAGGCCACCGTGCAGTTCCGCGGGCGCGAAATGGCGCGCCGCGAGAACGGGCAGAAGGTGCTCGACCGTCTCCTCGCCGATCTGCAGGGCAAGGCGGTCGCGGAGTCGCGCTCGGAGATGCTGGGGAATCGTCTGTATCAGATTCTCGCGCCCGTTCGGCTGCACGAGAAGGCGGCCAGGGGAGCGTAAAGAGGAATCGGGAGAAATCCAATGCCAAAGCTCAAAACACATCGGGGAGCCGCCAAGCGATTTCGAAAAACGGCTTCCGGAAAATTCAAACGTGGAAAGGCTTTCAAGAGCCACATCCTGACCAAGAAGGCGCCGGGACGGAAGCGCGGGCTCGCGCACTCGACCGTCGCTTCGAAAGCGGACACGCCGGGCATCCGGGAAATGCTTCCTTATGCCTAGCGATCACGGATCGAGGAGTCAAAAATGCCGCGCGTAAAACGAGGACCCAAGAGGAAGAACCGCCGGGCGAAGACGCTCGGCCTGGCGAAGGGCTATTACGGGACCAAGTCGAAGTCGTACCGGATGGCGAAGCTCCAGGTCGAGAAATCGCTCCAGTACGCCTACCGGGATCGCAAGGCGAAGAAGCGCGATTTTCGAGGGCTCTGGATCGTGCGGATCAACGCCGCGGCGCGGGAGAACGAGATCTCCTACAGCCGCTTGATGGACGGTTTGAAGAAGGCGGGCAACGACATCAATCGCAAGATGCTGGCGGACCTGGCCGTGACCGATCCGGGCGCCTTCGCGCACCTGGTCGGCGTGGCGAAGGCCGCGCTGGCCGGAGCATGACGGCGCGAACGTCGGGAATCGGAAACCGGAAGGCGTGAAGGAGGAAGAAGAGGGCCGCCCTTCCCAGTCCGAGTCTCCTGGTTCCGGTGCCCCGGACGCGGTGGCGGCGGCTCTGGAGGAGTTCCGGAGAGCCTCGCGCGAGCCGCTGGATTCGCGTTCCGATTTCGAGCGGCTGAAGGGCCGCTTTCTCGGCCGCGAAAAAGGCCTGATTCCCGCGCTGTTCGGGAACGTGAAGACGCTTCCATCTTCGGACCGCGCCGCGTTTGGCGCCCGGGCGAACGCCGCCAAGCACGAAATCGAAGAATCGATTGCGCGCCTCGGCGAGGAGCTCTCCCGGCGCGAGGAGCGGGCGCGCGCCGCGTCGGAGACGGTGGACGTGACGCTGCCGGGACGACGGCCGCGTCCGGGCGGCCTTCACCCGGTGACGATCGTGCGCCGCCGCATCGAGCAGATCTTCCTGCGAATGGGATACTCGATCGCCGACGGACCCGAGCTCGAGAATGACCGGTACAATTTCGAGGCGCTGAATTTTCCGCCGGAACATCCGGCGCGCGACTCGCAGGACACCTTCTTCGTCGATCGGCGCGCTCCTTCTCCGCTGCTTCTGCGCACGCATACCTCGCCGGTTCAGATCCGGGAGATGCGCAAGCGCGGCGCGCCCCTGAAGATCATCGTTCCCGGCCGTGTCTACCGCAACGAGAGCGTCGACGCGACGCATGCGGCGGTCTTCAATCAGGTCGAAGGGCTCGCCGTGGACCGGGGAATCTCGCTGGCGGATCTGAAAGGAACGGTCGAGGAATTCTTCGGCGCCTTGTTCGGGCGCGAAACTCGGGCGCGGTTCATTCCGACTTTTTTCCCGTTCGTCGAGCCGGGTGTCGACGTGGCGGCGAGCTGCATCTTCTGCAAGGGAAAGGGCTGTTCCAAGTGCAAGGGTTCGGGATGGATCGAGCTCGCCGGCGCGGGGCTCGTGCATCCGAAGGTGCTCGAAGGGTGTGGGATCGATCCGGAGGAGTTTTCCGGATTTGCTTTCGGGCTGGGCCTCGACCGTGTCGCGATGCTCCTCTACGAATTCCCGGACCTTCGTCTCCTTCTCGACGGGGACGAGCGGTTCCTGCGTCAGTTCGCCAGGGAGGACGGGTGAACTTCAGCAACGGAATTTCCGCTGGCCCCGGAATGACGCGACGAGCCGGGCCGACGGGTCCTGCCGTCGGCCACCTCGCGTGCGCACTGCGGCCGGATGCAAGATTTCGTCTGAGGGAGATTCCCTCCGCGCGCACGCGAGGCCTTCGTCCGGTGTCACCCATCGGCCCTCGCAGTGATGCCGAAGCCAGAGAGCCAGCCCGGAGGCGTCGGCGTTGCCCGTCGGCGGCCCTGTCCGAGGGCAGACACCACGAGACGAATGACGCAAGCCAGTCTCTCTGCCCGAGTGACCGGAGCGGCGGCCAGCAGGCGCTCTCGCAGCCGGGCCGCCGCGTGCCGCCGAGGGCAATGACGGCGACTCCGGGCGCTTTCCCGAACGTTTTCATTCTCTCGCTCGCACCGCGGGTTCGGACGCTTCTGGGCGCCAGGCCATGAAATTTTCGCTCGAGTGGCTGGGGGATTTCGTCGACACCGCCGCGGCCGGCGGTGCGGAGGGAATTCGCGCGCATCTGGAGCAGGCGGGGATCCCGCTCGAGTCGATGGAGCGCTCGGGCACTGACGTCATATTCGACTTCGAGATCACGCCCAACCGCCCCGACGCGATGAGCCACCGCGGCATCGCCCGGGAGATCGCGGCGATCGCGGGGCTCCCGTTGAAATCCGCTGCCGAGGCGCCGCTTCCGCCATCGGGTCCGAAGGTCGAGGAGCTGGCCTCGGTCGAGATCGAGGTCTCGCGCCTGTGCCGCCGATTCGGCGCCCGGGTCGTCAGCGGGATCGGCAACGGGCCCGCGCCGCAGCGGGTGCGGTCACGCCTGACGGCCATCGGCGCCAAGCCGATCTCGGCGGCGGTGGACGCGACCAACTATGTCCTGTGGGAGATGGGTCAGCCCCTTCACGCGTTCGATCTCGACAAGCTCGCGGGCCGGCGGGTGATCGTCCGGAAGGCCCGAACCGGCGAGAGGCTGGTTCTGCTCGACGGCGTGGAATACGCGCTGACCTCGTCCGACGTCGTGGTCGCCGACGCCGAGAAGGCCGTCTCGCTCGCGGGAATCATGGGAGGTCTCGAAACCTCGGTCACGCCCGCGACGAAGAACGTGCTCCTCGAGGCCGCCTGGTGGGATCCGGCCGCGATTCGGCGAACGTCCCGGCGGCTCGGCCTCCACACGGACGCTTCCCATCGATTCGAGCGCGGAGCCGATCCCGAGGCGATTCCCGACGCGCTCGATCGCGCCGCAAGGCTGCTCGTGGACGCCGCCGGCGGAACCCTCGCTCCCGGACGCATCGACGCGCGCGGGATCGCCTTCAAGCCGAAACGAGCGTATCTGCGATTGTCGCGGTTGAGGCTTCTGGCAGGCGACGATCGTCTCGAGCTCGCTTTCGCGGAGGATGCGCTCACTCGGCTGGGCTTTGGAGTCTCCCGGCGCGGAAAGCGCATTGCCGTCGCGATCCCTTCGTGGCGTCCGGACGTTTCGATCGAAGACGATCTGGTGGAAGAGGTTCTCCGCGTCTACGGGTACAGCCGGCTTCCCTCGACACTGCCGGCTGCCCGCGGCGGCGGAGGGCATCTCGAGCCTCTGCGCGAAGTGGAGGAGCGCCTGGCCGATTCGGCGGCGGCCGCCGGACTTCTCGAAACGATGAGCAGCCCGTTCGTCGATCATCGGTCGGAAGAGCGGCCTTTTTCGGAATGGCTGACGGCGGCGGACGCGGGCCCGGGCGTTCTGTCGCTCGCGAATCCTCTCGACGAGGAGCGCAAGAATCTTCGAACCACCCTGATGCCGGGGCTTCTCGACGCCGCCGCCCGAAACGTCCATCGTGGCGAGCGGTCGGTCGGGCTCTTCGAGGTCGGCCGGGTGTTCGACCGCGCCGGCGATCCCGACGATCCTCCGTCCTTCGAATCTCGGCGCTTTGCGTTTGCGCTCGCCGGCGAATGGCGGCAGCACTGGAGCGCATCCGGTTCCGCGGGTCGCGCCGACTTCTTCGATGCCAAGGGGCTGGCCGAGCGGCTCCTCGATCCATTTCTGGAAGCCGCGAGCCTCGTCTGGAAACCGATATCGAGCGGGGCCTTCGCCGCGGGGGCGGCCGCCGTCGCACAGACCGCGGAGGGTCGGCCGGCAGCGATCGTCGGGCTCTTGTCGCGTTCCGAACGGGAGAAGCGCAAGGTGACCGAGCCTCTGTTCGTCGGTGAAATCCGCGTGGATGCTCTGCCCGCGCAGGCGAGGCCGGTCCGATTCGCACCCTATTCGTCCTATCCGCCGATCGAGGCCGACCTTTCGTTCGCGCATGCGAGGGAAAGGACCTGGGCCGAGATCCGCGCGTTCATCGAAAACCGCCGGCTTCGGGATCTCGATTCCGTCCGGATCCTCGACCGCTACGAAGGCGCCGGTGTTCCGGCTGGCCACGTCAAGACCACGGTGAGACTGACATTTCGGTCGCTGGAGAGAACGCTCGAGCAGGAAGAAGTCAATCGGGAGGTGGCACGCCTCGGCCGCGATCTCGAGGCGGGGCTGGGAGCCGTGTTCGGTTGAGAGTCGCGGGTCGAAACTCGAAGGTCGAGAGATAGACTCCCTTCACCTTTTGACCTTCGATCCACGGGAGCATGATGGACAACGCCAAAATCTTCGATAACCTGGAACGGAAGATCGAGAAGCTTCTCTCCCGCTTGAGAAACCTCGAGCAGGAGAACGACAAGCTGCGGAGCGACGCCGCGGCGGCCCGAAAGTCGGAACGAGACGCGGCCGAGTCGCGCGGATCCGTCGAGCGTTTGGAGCGGGACCAGGAAGTCGTGCGCGAGCGGCTGGAAAAGCTGATCGCCTCGCTCGAGGCGGCCGAGAAGGGCTGACGTCGTCAACCGGACAGGCCCGAGTCGGTCGAGCCCGGGGCCGAGATTGCCAGGATCGTCAGAGTCACCGGGCCCAGAGAAACGTCGTCGCCATCTCGAATCTCCGTCGGCGAATCGATTCGATCGCCGCGAACGAACGTGCCGTGGCGGCTCTTCAAGTCCTCGATCAGGACCGTAGCCCCCCGAACCGTGATGCAGGCATGACGACGTGAAACTGATCCATGGTCGAGTACCACCGCCGCATCCGGGTCGCGTCCCAGGACGTTTTCCCCTTCGAACAGAGGGTACCGTTGACTTCCAAACTCGAGTCGAAAGGCGCTGAACCGCGGGCGGTCCCGGTCCGCCTGCTCCTCGGTGAGTCCTCCGTCGAAGGCGTATCCGAATCCATGGACGGTGCGAATGAAGGTTGGATCGCGCGCCGAGTCCCCGATCGCGGCCCGGGCTTCCGCGACCGTATTTGTCAGGCTCGAGTCGGACACGAAAGTCTGCTGCCAGAGAGCCTCACCGATTTCTTTCTTGGACACGGCATTGGGTGCTTTGGCGAGGAGTAGCTCGAGAACGCCGTAGGCCTTTGGAGTCAACGGAACGGGACAGCCGGCACGCCAGAGTTGCCGGGTCTCGGAATCGAAGAGGCAATCCCCGAAGCGCTTGAGCATCGTTCTCGGGAAAAAGATTGGCAAATTCTTCGGCTCTCGTGACGACTTGGCGCCCACCGACGGGCCATTCTCGATTCTAGGGTGATCGTGCGACCGGCGCAATTCGCCCGGTCGCAGCGACGTCCGGAAGGAGGAGTCCATGGGCAGCAAGATTCATTCGAGGTGGACGCGGGTCGTACTTCTCGGATTGTTTGCAGTCGCGGGTGCGGCTTTGACTCCGGGAGTCTGTCGCGGCGCGGATCCGCCCTGGGGACCGGAGAAGCCTCCCTTCAACTTGCAGGTGATCCTGCGCGGCGAGGGCTTTGGTCTGGTCCGGTTTCGCCAGCCGAACGACGACGCTCGCATCGTGTATCTCGACGTTTGGGTTCGCGACCTGGCGCCCAACGCGAGCTACCTTCTCCAACGAGCGGTGGACACGAACATCGACGGCGAGTGCACCAGCACAGGCTGGCTGACTCTCGGAAAAGGACTTCAGCCGCAGTCCATTACGACAGACGCGTCCGGCACGGGCCGAGAGGAACTGTTTCGCGATCTGGGGGCCTTCGCGCCCGGCTCACGGTTTGACATCCACTTCCGAGTCATCGAGGAG
>DATDNV010000220.1:0-2106 GCA_036518075.1 Thermoanaerobaculia bacterium | reverse complement strand
AAAGACGTCTCCGTACAGGCCGTTGAATCGACGGACGATCTCCCGGCAGATCTCGAGGTGGCTCGCCTGATCTTCGCCGACCGGCACGAGGTGCGACCGATAGACGGCGATGTCGGCCGTCATCAGGACCGGATATCCGAGGAACCCGTGCGTCGCGAGGTCCTTGCTCCGGAGCTGCTCGATCTGGTCCTTGTAGGTCGGCACGCGTTCGAGCCATCCGAGCGGCGTGATCATCGAAAAGTAGAGCGCGAGCTCTGCGTGCTCGGGCACCCGCGACTGAAGAAAGATGGTCGACTTGGCCGGGTCGAGACCGACGGCGAGCCAATCGAGAACGGCGTCGCGCGTGAAACTCGCGAGCGCCTCCGTGTCCGCGTAGTCGGTCGTCAAGGCATGAAGGTCGGCGACGAAGAAGAAGCAGCGATACTTTCCCGAGTTCTGCAGATCGACCCAGTTCTTGACCGCGCCGAAGTAGTTGCCCAGATGCACGCGGCCGGTGGGGCGCAGTCCCGAGAGGACAATCTCGCTCATCTCAGCCCCCGAAGATCAGGCGCAACACGACATAGTAGAAGGGCTGGAAAAGATTCCGCAGGATCGGCGTCGAGATCAGCAGAATCAGGATCAAGAAACCGAAGGGCGCGATCGTCGCGTAGAGACCTCGCAGGGACGGCGCGAGCGAAAGGGCGACGCCGCTGCCGTCGAGCGGAGGTATTGGAATCAGGTTGAAAACACCCAGCATCGTATTGACCAGGGCAAAGAAGAAAAGCAGATATGCGATCGGCGCGACCATGCCGCTGGCGAACTGGCCCCCCGAAAGCGCGAGTTGAAGATCCCTCAGTGTTCCCGGCGCGGCGGCTCCGAGAATGCGCAGAAGGACGATTCCCACCGCGGCGAGCAGGAAGTTCGAGACCGGTCCGGCCGCGGAGACGACCAAGTTGGCAAGCCGCGGGTTGCGGGTGTTGCGCAGGTCGACCGGCGTCGGCTTGGCGGCGCCGAAGATGAGCCCGGAGACGATGTACAGGATCAGCGGGACGAGAATGCTTCCGATCGGGTCGATGTGACGCAGGGGATTCAGGCTGATCCGACCCTGGTCGCGGGCAGTCGTATCGCCGAACTGAAGGGCGCTCCACGCGTGGGCCGATTCGTGGAACGAAATGGCGAAGAGGATCACCGCAAGCTGGATCGCGAAGTCGACGATCTTGTGTTCCAAGGCGCCGCAAATATATCGGAAGGCCTAGGCTATTTCGGGCCCGTGGGTCCTGCCGCCGTCCACCTCGCGCGCTGCGCTGCAGCCGGATAAAGGAGTCCGCCGGAGGGAAAGGCCCTCCGCCCGCGCGCGAGGCCTTCGTCCGGCGTCACCCACCGGCTCTCAGATCCACCCGAAGTGAAACGACTGCGGAGTCGGCAGCGACGTCTGCCGGAGCCGGACCTGTCCTCTCCCGTCCCGCGCACCCAGGGGACCGGCGCCGATCGCGCGATCTCGACCTCGACGCCTCTTTCGACGAACCATTTCTCGAACGCGGCGCCTTCCGGCTCGCCCGAGGCGAGTGCGACCAGGAATCCGAAGAGCGCGCTCACGGCGCCTTGCGCGTGAGACGAATGAGACCCGCCGAGAGCGCCGCCATCACGAGGTCCTCCCCGACCGTCACCCAGGTCAGGGGCCGGGCGAGGAAGATCCCGAAGCACCCGCAGTTGGAGAGCCGCAAGCCCCGCTCGATCGAGACGACAGACCACCCGCCGTAGAGGCCGTGAAGCGCGAGCGAGGCGAGCGCCGCTCCGCGGAGAAACAGCCCCGAGAACAGCCAGACCGCCAGCGCCGTCTCCCCGATCGGGATCAGCCATGCCAGGGGCGCGAGCGACCACGAGGGAAATGCGCGATAGGTCTCGAGAACTCGCGCAAAACCGGGCACATCCAGAAACTTCCCGACCGCCGTCGCGAGCAGGACCAGACCGATCCCGACGCGTAGGGACGCGCTTGCTCTCACAGCTCGCGGCTTCCGGTTGGAAAAGTTTAGGCCGCCTGGTCGCGGAGCGACCGCCGCGGCCCCTGCTTCCGCCGTTCGTGTCCGATCACTCACGCAACGTGCAGGCTGACGCTGACAATCACTG
>DATDNV010000219.1:0-3182 GCA_036518075.1 Thermoanaerobaculia bacterium | reverse complement strand
CGATCAGCGCGTCGACCGACGCGAGGAGAGAAGAGAACCGGTCTCCCGGCTGGAGAGCGAGCCGATTTTCGAGCGCCCGCAGGTCCTCCTCCAGGATCTCGGGCGAAAAGATCTGCCGCGCGCGGTCGGGAAGGTTGTGCGCCTCGTCGATGACGAGGATCGCCTCGGAGAGCTCTTGGCCCACCAGATGACGCAGCGCGACACCGGGCTCGAAAACGTAGTTGTAGTCGGCGACGATCGCGTCGGCGCGCTGGGCGAGCTCGAGCTGGACTTCGAAGGGGCAGACCTCTTCGCTCCGCGCTTCTTCGAAGACCGTGTCGGGATCCTGGTGCGGATAGGTGTCGTGCAGCCGCCCGAGGATGTCGGATCTCGCCATCTTCTCCGGATAGTTCTTCGCGAAGCGGCAGAACTCTTCGTGACAAAGGATCCGGTCGTTGGCGCACATCCTTTCCTTGGCGCGAACCTGAAGCGTCGTGAACGCGCGCTCGTTCATGGCCTGGAGCGCGGAGACCGCCATGTTCTGCTGCAGGGTCTTCGACGTCAGGAAGACGACCTGCTTGCCGGTTCGCAGTCCGTGTCCGAGCGCGGGGTAGAGGGCAGCGGCGGTCTTGCCCGAGCCGGTCGGTGACTCGGCGAGAAGGATCTCTCCCTGCGAGAGCGCGATGTCGACCGCCTCCATGAGCTTTTCCTGGATCGGGCGCGGCGCCGTGTGCGGAAAGGGCATCCGGTCTGCCGCCTGCGCTTTCCGGCGGCGAACGACCTCCTGAGCCCTCCAGATCCCGAGCCACCGGTACAGGCGCGCTTCGACCCGCCGGTCTTCCTCCTCCCCGTCGTAGGGGACGTCGATCGACACCTCTTCTCCGGTCTCGATGTCGACGTAGACGAGGGCTCCGGAAAGGCGGCCGTGGCCCAGCCGCCGCCAGAGGTAGCAGTAACCGAGAAGCTGCCGCCGATCCCGCTCGAAGGCATAGCCGGACGGCCGAATCCCCTCGACCGAGAGGTTGGTGGACTTGAATTCCTCGATCAGCCATTCGCCGGGCAGCCGCTCGACGCAGCCGTCGAGCCGACCGGTCAAGACGGCCGTCCAGTCGTCGACGGGGATGCGAGCCTGGAGATGGACCTCCGAGCGATAGGAGCCGTGAGTCTCGGTCCGGGCGGCGAGGACACGGGCGTGAACCTGGGTACCCAGCCCGAGCCGCCTCCATCCATCGCCCCGGTCGAAGCCGACGCGCCGGAACCCTTCGTCCTCGGCGAGCTCCCGCACGTTGACTTCGAAAGTTTTCGACGCCTCGTCGAATCTCACCTCGCTCATCTTACTCGTCTCATCTATAATTCTTTGGTGCCCCCACGGAAGCTAAGGCAGCGGGCAGCAGCGCTGCTACTCCTTGTGCTGCCTGTGTTTGTCCAGGCAGCACCCAACGTCCCCTCACTCCACGCGACGCTCGATCGCGCGGCCCTACGTCCACCGGCGCGCTCTCGCGGCGTATCGATCCAGATCGCGGAGCTCGAGACGGGCCAGGTCATTTTCGAGAGAAACCCGGACAAGCCAGAAACGATCGCTTCGGTCACGAAGATGTTCTCGACCGCGGCGGCGCTTCACTTTCTCGGCCCTGATTACAAGTTCAAAACGACCTTCTGGCGGCGGGGGGACATCAAGGAAGGCCAGCTTCTCGGGTCGGTTCTCGTCGTCGGCGGCGGCGATCCGAACATCTCCGGCCGCTTTTACAACGACGATTTCAACGCAGTCTTCGACCAGTGGGCGGAAGGACTGAAGAAGGCCGGCGTCACGCGCATCGCCGGGGATTTGATTCTCAACAACTCCTTTTTCGACTCGGTGAGCCGCCATCCCGATTGGCCGGCGGGCCAGGAAGCGAAGTGGTATCAGGCGCCGATCTCAGCGCTTTCCTACAACGACAACGTCGTCTATGTCTCGATCAAGCCCGGACAGAAGCCCGGTCTGCGCGCCGAGGCGGTGATCGAGCCCGAGAACGGGGTCGTTCGAGCGGTCTGCACCGCGAGGACCGTCGGCAACCGGGGCAGGGCTCGCGTGGCAGTCGTTCGCATGCCGGGCTCCGACGAGGTCAGCGTGACGGGCACGGTTCCCTCGCGGGGCGAGGTGTCCTGGACGACGCCGATCGCGATCGACGACGCAGCCGGTTTCTTCGGCTCGGCCTTGAGGAACCGTTTGAAGGTTGCCGGGATCGACCTGACCGGTTCGATCATCCAGAAAGACGTCAAGCCGGATAATTCGTGGGTTCTGGTCGCGACGACCGAATCGGACCTCTTGCCGACTCTGGCGGTGACGAACAAACGGAGCCAGGGCTTCTACGCGGAGCAGGTCTTCAAGACGGTCGCCGCGGAACGGAAAGGGCAGGGGAGTTGGCCGAACGCGATCGCCACGGAAAAGGAGTTCCTGAGCGCCGTAGGACTCGACCCAAGCCGCTACGATCTGCACGACGGGTCAGGGCTCTCTCCGTTCAACAAAGTGGCCGCGGGCGATCTGGTCAACTTCCTTCGGGTCATGAGCCGGCATCCCAACGGAGCGCTGTGGAAGAACACTCTGGCTGAGCCTGGGGATCCGATCGGCACCCTGCGCCACCGGCTTCTCGAGCTCTCGACCCAGGGGCGGGTTTGGGCGAAAACAGGCAGCATTTCCGGGGTTTCGACGCTGGCGGGCTACGTCACCGCCGATTCGGGCAAAACCTACGCTTTCGCGATTCTCTTGAACGGCGGCGGGCTGGGCGAGTACGGCGCCCATGCCTATCAGGACCGGCTGATTCGAGCTCTGGTCAAGAACGGTTAGCCTGGCCCAAAGGGACGGGCCGTCTGGTCTTCCGGCCCTGACCTTGACCTGTCCTCTCCTGGCCTCAAAAACAGGTACCGCTTGACGGAATTCTGTGATCCAATAATCGCTGATTCGTTTTTCTAACCTCGGTGGGGTTCCCTAAAACTTAGTTCGCGCTCCGCGTTTTCTCGAGTGCGAAGCCGTTCGTAATCTCGGGCCGAGATCGCGATCGGTTGGCTTCGTTTTTTTTGGCTCGGGTATTGGGCCCGAGTCGTTGGCGAAAAGAGGGCATGTGAATCGCTCGCAAAGTCCTATACCTTCGTAACAACAATACGTAAGTAATTCTAGGATAAGCGCTTAGGCATCCGTGTAGATGTCGAAGAAAGCGCTTGCTTTG
>DATDNV010000218.1:0-4894 GCA_036518075.1 Thermoanaerobaculia bacterium | reverse complement strand
GCCAATGGGACGATTCTTCTGATCGTCGTCGCCTTTCTCGTCGCGCGCGCAATCGTGAAATGCGGTCTCGGAGCGCGCCTGGGGCATCTGGTCGTGCGGCTCTTCGGGCGCTCGACTCTGGGACTGGGCTACAGCATCTTCTTCTTCGACGCCGTGATCGCGCCCGCGTTCCCGAGCGATACGGCTCGCTCGGGCGTCCTTTATCCGTTGGCCCTCTCTCTTGCCGAAGGTGGCGGCTCCAAACCCGACGCGACGCGCAAAAAGATGGGCGCCTATCTGATGTTCTGCGCCATGGCGACGCTGTCTCTCTCGTCGGCGTTGTGGCTTACGGCGATGGCGGGCAATCCCCTGGGCGCGGAGATCGCAAAGTCTCAGGGTTTCCAGATTTCCTTCGGTTCCTGGCTAGTCGCCTCGGTGGCGCCGACGCTCCTCTTGCTCGCTGTCCTTCCTCTGCTCATCTACAAAGTCTTTCCGCCAGAAGTCAAAGCCACCCCCGAGGCGCCAGCAGCCGCGAAGAAAGCGCTCGCCAAGATGGGTCGGTTGAGCGGGCCGGAGAAGATCGTCGCGGCGACTTTTGTCGTCATGGTCACGCTCTGGGGCCTCGCCGGGACGCTCAAGCTCAACCTGACCGCGGTTGCGTTCCTCGGTCTGGGCGTGCTGCTCGCGACCGGAGTCCTGACGCTGGAAGACATCAAGCAGCAGGGAGACGTGCTGGGAACGTTCATCTGGTTCGCGATCCTGTACACGCTCTCGGGCCAGTTGAACACGATGGGCTTCATGGGCTACCTCGGCCAGAGGCTGGGCGGAGCTCTCGGCGGACTGCCGCGTCCGGCGGCGTACGTCGTTCTCGTTCTGGCCTACGTCCTCCTCCACTATCTCTTCGTCAGCCAGACCGCGCATGTGCTCGCGCTCTTCGGAGTCTTTTTAGGCGTCGGAGTCCAGCTCGGTCTTCCTGTGCCAGTGCTCGGCTTCGCGCTTCTCATCTCGACGAGTTATCTGTCCACGATGACGCCGCAGGCCTCGAGCGCGAACGTTCTCGTCGTCGGGAGCGGCTACCTGACCCAAGGCGAGCTCTACAGGCTCGGCTCGATCACGACCGCGGTGACCGTGCTCATCCTCCTTCTGGTGGGGACGCCGTGGCTCCTGTTCGTGGCGCGGTGAGGGCGCGGTGCTGGCATACATCGCGGAAGCGTTTCGCCACAACCCGGAGCTGGCGATCTTTGCCACGCTCGCGCTCGGCTTCGTCCTCGGGCGCGTCCGCCTCGGCAGCTTCCACCTGGGCAATGTGGTCGGGACGCTCCTCGCGGGTGTGCTCATCGGGCAGCTCGACATTCGGGTCGACCCGGTCGTCAAGATCGTCTTCTTCGATCTCTTTCTCTTCGCGACCGGCTACAAGGTGGGGCCTCAGTTCATCCGCGGGCTCGGCAAGAACGCGTTGCCGCAGGTCGCGCTGACCGCCGTCCTTTGCCTGACGAGCCTCGCGACGACCTTTGCGGCGGCAAAGATTTTTCGCTACGACTGCGGGACCGCGGCGGGCCTGATGGCCGGCGCCTTCACGGAATCCACGGTCATCGGCACCGCCGGCGACACGATCCAGCGCCTCGATCTGCCGGAGGCAGAGAAGAACCGGCTGCTCAACAACATTCCGGTCGCCTATGCTGTTTCGTACCTCGTCGGCACGGGCTTCGTGGTCTGGTTTCTTTCGAGCCTCGCGCCGCGCCTGTTGCGAGTGGACTTGAAGGCCGAGAGCGCGAAGCTCGAGGCCCAGATCACCGACGGTCATGCCCTGGGATCCGGCACTCCCTCCGCGTATCGGGAATGGGAGTTGCGCGCCTACCGGGTCGACGACGGAGAGTGGGACGACCGGAGCGTGGACGACTTCGAGAAATCCTTCGACCCCGAGCGTGTCTTCGTCGAGCGGATCCGCCGTGGGGGGACGATTTTCGCCGCGGGTCCCGAAACGGTCCTTCGCCGCGGGGACATCGTCGCGATACAGGCCCGCCGCCGCGTGCTCTCCGCCGGAATTCCGCTGGGAGCCGAGGTCGAGGACCGAAAGCTCCTCGACTTCCCGGCTGCCGCCGTCGACGTCGTTCTGACAAACAGGGAACTGGCGGACAAGACGGTTGCGGAGGTCGCCGAGGGCCACGGCCGAGGAGTCGCGCTCTTGAAACTCGTCCGGGGCGAAGAACAGATCCCCTACGCGGCATCGACGGTCTTGAACCGCGGCGATCTGCTGACCCTCTTCGGCGCCCGGCGCGACGTTGAGCGCGCGGGCAAGGCTCTGGGCTATGTCGAGAGACCCTCCGAAGCGACCGACGTCGTCTTCGTCGGGCTCGGGATCGTGATCGGCGGCCTGATCGGATTCCTTTCCATCCGGGTCGGCGGAGTGCCGCTATCGCTAACCGCCAGCGGCGGCGCGCTCATCATGGGCCTCGTCTTCGGGTGGCTGCGCTCGGTGCGGCCGACGTTCGGCCGGATTCCGGAGCCGGCTCTCTGGGTGTTCGACACGATCGGACTTGCCGCGTTCATCGGCGTCGTCGGTTTGAGCGCCGGCCCGAGCTTCTTAAGCGGCCTGCGCCAAACCGGACCGAGCCTGCTTCTCGTCGGCCTCGTGGTCGCCGTCACGCCGCATCTGACAGCGCTGTTGTTCGGGCACAAAGTTCTGAAGATGAATCCCGTCATTCTCTTCGGCGCTTGCGCCGGCGCGGGGACGGTCACGGCCGCCCTGCGTTCGATCCAGGACGAGGCGCAGAGCAAGCTTCCCGTGCTCGGTTACACGGTGCCGTATGCCGTCGGAAACATTCTGCTGACGGCGTGGGGTCCGGTCATCGTTTTCCTGACGAAATAGGAGGTGCATCATGTTGAAAAGAGTAACGCTTCTGATGGCAGCCGCCATTCTCGTGATCGTGGCGGCCGCTCCGGCCCAGACGGCCGCGGCGAAGGCTCCCCTTCCTAGCATCGTCGTCCTCGCCACGGGTGGCACGATCGCCGGCGCCGCGGCGACCGACGTCCAGGCCGGCTATACATCCGGCCAGGTCGGCGTCGAGCAGCTTCTGGCCGCGGTGCCCCAGGCCAAGAAACTGGCCAACCTGCGCGGCGAGCAGATCTCGAACATCGGCTCCCAGGACATGAACGACGAGGTCTGGCTGAAGCTCGCGCGCCGGATCAACGAGCTCACCGCGATGAAAGACGTGGACGGCGTTGTCATCACGCACGGCACCGACACAATCGAGGAGACGTCTTACTTCCTGAACCTCGTCGTCAAGTCGAGAAAGCCAGTCGTTCTGACCGCCGCGATGCGCCCCTCGACGGCCCTCTCCGCCGACGGCCCGCTCAATTTCTATAACGCCGTCGGGGTCGCGGCGAACAAGGAAGCGGTCGGCCGAGGCGTGCTCGTCGTCATCAATGACTGGATTCACGGCGCGTCCTCTCTCACCAAAACAAGCACCACGGCCGTCCAGACGTTCATGTCTCCTCTGCGGGGATTGATCGGGACCGTCGCCTACGGCGAATGCGAGTTCTTCCGCGGCCCGGTGGGGAAGAACACCGTGGACTCCGACTTCTCGCTCGACAACGTCACGGCACTGCCTCGCGTGGACATCATCATGGCCCACGAGAACATGGACGGAGCTTTGATCGACGCCGCCGTGGCTGCCGGAGCGAAGGGAATCGTGATCGCGGGCGTCGGCAACGGAAACATGACGGAAGCCGCCCTGAAAGCCCTCTCCGCCCAGGCGAAAAAGGGCATCGTCTGCGTACGTTCTTCCCGAGTCGTCACGGGCAACGTGGGCCGGAACGTGGAAGTCGATGACGACAAGCTGGGCCTCGTCGCCTCGCTCGATCACAACCCGCAGAAGGCGAGAGTGCTGCTGCGGCTGGCTTTGATCAAGACCAAGGATCTCAGGCAGATTCAGAAGTACTTCGTGGACTACTAAGGAGCTCGGGGCGCGGTCCTCGGTCTCGGCGCCGCCAGGGAATTCCCGGCGACTCCGAGATCGGGGCCGCGCCTCGGGCCCCGGTTCGATCGCGGTGGTCGCGCAGCGGCGCACACAAGGAGACCGAATGACTCAAGCGCCAAGATTCCTCGGTTCTTCGATCGGTAAAAAGGTGGTCATGGCGGTGACGGGGTTGATCCTGTTCGGGTTCGTCCTCGGCCACATGCTCGGCAACCTGCAGGTTTATCTGGGCGCGGAGGCGCTCAACCACTACGGCGTGCTCCTGCGGAAGCTTCTCCACGGAGCCGGCCTGTGGGTCGTTCGGGCCGTGATGCTGACGGCCGTCTCGCTACACATCTGGGCAGCGACATCCTTGACGCTCGAGAGCCGGCGCGCCCGCCCGATCGGCTACGAAGAGCAGAAGTGGAAGGAGTCCACGTACGCCTCGCGCACGATGCGTTGGGGCGGTGTCATCATTTTCTTGTTCGTCATCTATCACCTTCTCCACTTCACGACCGGCACCGTGCATCCGAACTTCATCGAGGGGGACATCTACCGCAACTTCGTCACCGGTTTTCAGAGCGTTCCGGTCTCTCTCTTCTACATCGTTGCGATGGTTGCGCTCGGTTTTCACCTGCGTCATGGCGTGTGGAGCATGTTCCAGACGCTTGGCGTCTCGCACCCCCGCTACATTCGCATCGTGCATGCCGCGTCCTGGATCTTCGCGGTTCTGATCGTCGCCGGCAACATCTCTTTCCCGCTCGCGGTCCTGACCGGGATCGTGAAGTAATTCGAGGAGGTCGCATGGAACTGAACGCTCAAATTCCGTCCGGGCCCATCGAGAGGAAGTGGGAGAGGCACCGCTTCGAGATGAAGCTCGTGAATCCGGCCAACAAGCGCAAGTACAGCGTGATCGTCGTGGGCTCCGGGCTCGCCGGGGCGGGCGGCGCCGCTTCCAT
>DATDNV010000217.1:0-2731 GCA_036518075.1 Thermoanaerobaculia bacterium | reverse complement strand
GTGCCCGTGCCCGAGCGGGTCGAACGAGTCGGCAAGTTTCGCCTCGAGGATCCCGAACTTCTTCTCACGATCTGCGATGTCCTTCGCCGCAGCTACAACACATCTCCGGCGAGCGTTCACGCCGACGCGGAGTTCTTTCATCACTTCCTCGAACAGCCGAAGCGGAAAATCGGGCTCTATGACGAGACCGAATACTTCCTCGGCGAGCTTTCGCTAATCGCGGGGACGTCAGCTCGATTTCTGTTCCGACGTGACGAAGCGCGTCGGTGGTTCGACCGCGCAGAATCAAAGTTTGCTCTTACTGAGAACGCGTCTGCGCACTTCGCTCGGCTCGCGTATCAGCGACTGGCGTTGAGGCTCGAGGAGCGCCAGTTTGAAGACGTCTTGGAGCTTGTCCCTCAGTGGCGAGAGGTTCTCGTCAGACTCGAGCTCAAGGAAGACGCGCTCAAGTGTCGGTTCCTGGAAGCGGCGGCCCTGCAGGAAACGGATCGAAGCGACGAGGCCATCGAGGTTTTGAACGTGACCTGTCGTGAGGCGGAAGCCCAGGGAAACGTGAAACTCCTGGCGCAAGCTCTGAGCAATCTCGCCCAGTACTACCGCACGCTTGGAGATCTCAAAGAGGCGCTGCTGCAGGGTCAGAGGGCTTTGCCCCTGCTTCAGCAGCTGAATGATCGCGTCAGTCTTTCGAAACTCCGATGGACTGTTGGCGACATTCTTCGCGAGCAGAGCAATCTCGGTGAAGCAGTAGACACCTACCGAGCCGCGCTACGCGAGGCAGAAGAGATCGGCATTCGCGGCGACGTGGCCGCGATCCACCTCGTCCTCGCCGACGTGCTACTCGATGCCGGATTCGATCGCCAGGCCGAGTGGGAAGTCCGGGCGGCGCTTCCGATCATCGAGGAAGAGAAGATGGTTCCAGAGGGCTACGCGGCTCTCGTGCTCCTTCAGGAATCGCTCCGCCGCCGCAAGATCGATCGCCAGGCTCTGCGCAACTTGCACGGCTTCTTCCAGGACGAGAAGGCTTAGTCCCCCGACCTCCTCCCGGAGCTTTCCCCTCCCAGCAATCAATTCTCCAACTCGACGGTCCCTCTGGTCCGGAGCTGCGGCTTGTCCCACGTGGCGCCGGCCGATTTCACGGACAAGGCGATGCAAGAGACGCTCGGGGCTTCGGGAGCAGATACCCTTGGACAGCCCTCGGAGACCGCTCCCCTGCTGGCGCCCGAACCCAGAGAAATCGATTCGTGAGCCCCGGACGCCGCGTCAGTTCCTGACAGGACTTTGCTTCCGCCGCTGAATCGTCCACGCCGTCAGAACAGAACCGCGCGAACGCCGAACCTCAAAGTGCGGGGTTGTCCGAGGCTGCGGACCGGGGTCCGCGCCACGCTGTACTGAGCGTCGAAGACGTTCTCGCAGGCCCCAAAGACCTCGATGCCCCGAAGAACACGTCCGCTCAGGAGCACGTCGGCGATCGAAGCGCTTCCGAGAGGCAGAAGATTCTGATCGTCCTCGAACTGATTGCCAATCCATCGCCCCTGCGCCCAGAGGAAGACCGGGCCGATCTGGTAGCTGACGCGGACCGACCCCTGGTGGCGCGGCACTTGCGGCACCCGGAGCCCGACTAGAGCGGGATCGGCCGCCGAAACGACGGTCGCGTCGGCATACAAATAACCGGCGGAGACCGAGAGATCCTGCGTGAGAGCCGCCTGCGCATCGACCTCGACCCCCTGACTCCGTGTTTGCCCCAGATTCTGGCGCTGCCTGGTGATCGCCGTCGGCGTCGAAGAGAGCGTGACGCTCGTGATGGCATTGTCGATCTCGTTCCAGAAGAACGTGCCCCGGGCCAGAAGACCGCCGCCGGCCGCCGTCCAGATGAGCCCCGCGTCCGCTCCGGTCAGATGCTCGGCCGCAAGATCGGGATTGGAGAGCGTCAGCGTGTTGCCGAGCTGGAACGACCGGTAGAGCTCGTTGAGCGTCGGAGCTCGGAAGGAGCGATAGCCGGAGGCGGTCGCCGAGAGATTCGAGTCGATCCGAAACAAGACCGATCCGCGCGGGCTGAAGGCCGTGTTCGAGCGATCCGCGAGCTCTGTCACCGTTCCCGGCGAACCCGTCGCACCCTTCGTCAGGGTGGCGTCGAAGTTGCGCCAGAGATCGAGCCGCGCCGCGGCCGAGAGAATCCACCGCGAACCCAGCGGAATCGAGTCGTTCACAAACAGCGCGCCGGTCCGCTGATGGCCTCCCGCGTTCGAAAACGATGCTCCGGTCGCTCCCAGAATTTCATCGCTCGAGCCGCGAACCTCGGCGCCCTCGAGGCCGGCGACGAGCCGTTGGGTTCCCCAGATCCGATGCCACTGCGTCCGAAGACCGAAGCTGCCGGAGGGGACGGTTTGCAGGTCGGTGAGACGCTCGCTCGCGCGATCGCCCGAGACCGCCGAGAAGACCTGGTGATATCGCTCTGAGATCCCGTAGACGCGCACTGAAAGATCGCCGTCGAAGACTTTCGGGACATCGGCGCCCGCGGACACCTGGCTCATGCGCGTGTCGTTGGTCTGCAGTGGGGTCCCGTTCTCGCGGGATTCATCGAAGTAGTTGCCTCTCACGAACAGACGCGGGCTTCCCTCCTCGACGTGCTCGAGCGTCAGGTCGCCGGTCCCGTGGCGCGATGTGATCGAAGTGTCGATCGGGCCCCGGTCGGAAGGAGCGACGGCGACGTATCCGTCCGTGTCGAAGAAGT
>DATDNV010000216.1:0-5069 GCA_036518075.1 Thermoanaerobaculia bacterium | reverse complement strand
TCGTCGCTCCGCTCCTCGGAATGACATTCCACATGTCATCCCGAGCGAAGCGAGGGATCTACCCCCGTTCGGGAACAGCGAGAGCAGATTCCTCGTCGCTTCGCTCCTCGGAATGACACGCGTCGCTGCGCTCCTCGGAATGACAGGCGTCGCTGCGCTCCTCGGAATGACAGGCGTCGCTGTGCTCCTCGGAATGACAGGGGACGTGCTCGACTCTCGCTTAGAAAATTTGCAGCGCCGGTCGCGCAGCGACCGCCTGCGCTGCGAGCCGGTCCCGAGCAAGTGACGGCGACGGTTTACGGAACGCTAAACGTGCACGCCTGGATCGGGGCGCTGCCCACCGGGACGTTCACGAAGGAGTTGGGGCACTTCGGCTGACCGCCGACCAGCTGCACGCTGACCACCGCCGCGATCGAAGTCGGCGTCCCGATCCCGCAGCTCTTCGCCGAAACCGTCACGCGATAGGTCCCGGGTCCGGCTCCCTGGAGAAGAACGCGCTCGGTGCGCTGGGCCGTCGACTCGCATCCCGCCGGAAGGTTCACACCAACCGATTGGCCGTTGGGATCGAGAACCTGAACGTCCACGTCGCCCAATCCGGACCAGGTCGCGTCCGCGATGATGCTCGAGACCGGAGTCGGTGTCGGAGTCGGAGTCGGAGTGCGAGTGGGTGTGTTCGAGGGAACCGGAGTCGGCGTGTTGGTGTTGCTGCTCTTGTTGTTGTTGACCGCGATGGCGGCGATGCCGCCGGCTACCGCGGCTCCGGCCACGACGATGGCCGCGGTCGAGATTCCTCCGCCGCTGGCGCCGCCTCCGCCCGCCGTGGCAGCGGCCGAGCTGCCCTTCAGAGCGGCGGCGATGCCAACGACGGCTCCGGTCGTTAGGATGACGAACGCGATGTCATTTTTGTTGAATCCCGGAGGAACCGGATTCTGACCTTCCTTGGTGAGGCCAATCGTCAGGCCGGCGCCCTCCTTGGGAACCGCCGTGCCCTTGGTCTTGCAGGCGTTGCCGGGCACGACCGGCGGGACGTATTCGCGCGTCTCTTTCGTCAACGTTTCGGTGTCCCGCGCGCGAACCTTGTAGTCGATCGCTTTGGTTTCGGGAAGCGGGCGGGGCAGGACTCCCTCCAGGTTGTCCGGAGCGCCCTTCATCGGCGTGTAATAGAAGTCCTCGGTACCGGCCGCTTTGAAGTAGACGTAGCCCTTGTCGAATTGCGGGGCAGGAGCGACCTTGGCGTCCACCGTGGGAGCAAAGTCGGTGACGACGCAGGGAAGCTCGTCGTGGTTGATCACCAGAGGCGACTGGCCGGTGGCCGCCGCCGGCTGCTGGGCGGACGGGGCCGCGACCGATGCCGCGGGAACCGCGACCACCCCCAGCGCGAACGCGAACGCCGTGACGAGGGCCGATGCCCGCCGCAGATCCCGTTTCTCGTTTCTCATCGGCGAACCTCCCGCACGTTCCGGCCTCGGACCGAGAGTGAGGACGTGAACTGTTTTGCGCTGACGAGCTCGATGGAGAACCGCCCCGTGAATCCGTACGCGCCAAGGTCGTAGACCGCCGGCGACCCTGGCTGAACGGACAGCCGACGCTCGGCGACGAGCTTGCCGCTCGGGTCGAGGAACCGCAGGAAGACGATCGTCTCGGAAGACTCCGAAGTATTGAGCGTCAGGAACGCGTTGTTGGGACCGGTCAACTGGATCGCCACCCGGCGCCGCGTCGGATCGGTCATGTCGAAAGCCACGGTGTGACTCACGACGATGCGATTCACGGAGGACGCGGCAGCGACGTTGAAGCTCTGAGTCGAGTTGGAGCTGCCGGCCCCGTTGGACGCGACGAGAGTGACCTGGTGCGTGCCCGCGTTCACATAAACGTGGGTCGGCGACTGGAGCGTCGACGTCAGGCGCTTGGTCGGGTCGGGATCGTTGGCCGTCCCCTCGTCGAAGATCCAGAGCCAGCTCGTCGCCTGCGGAGTGCTCGTATCGGTGAAGGTCACCGGCGCTCCCACCGTTGGATTCGCGGAGATCGTGAAGCTCGCGACCGGCGGCGAGAGGAAGAGAGCGATCGGGCCGCTGTCGGCGGTCGTCCCGACGAGCTCGACTCCCAGCTTGTCGGCCGCCCCGGCGACGAGAACCTTTCCGTTGGCGAGGAGCGTGGCCGTGTGGAGGCCGTGCGCGCCCTTGAGAGCGCCGGAGGCCGAGAACGTACCGGCGGCCGGATCGTAGAGCTCGGAGGACTTGAGCGCGTTGGCGAGGTCGGCCGCAAACCCGCCGGCCACGAGGACCCTTCCGTCGGCGAGAAGCGTCGAAGTGTGATTGCGACGGGCCGCGATGAGACCTCCCGTCGCCGACCAGGTGCCGGCCGCCGGATCGAAGAGCTCGGCCGAGGCGATCGGATTGGTTCCGTCGTCGCCCCCTTCCACCAGCACCTTGCCGGATTGGAGAAGAGCGGCCGAGTGTCCTTCACGGGCGGTGGCGAGCGAGCCGGTCGCCGACCAGGTGCCGGCCGCCGGATCAAAGAGCTCGCTTGAGGCGAGCGCTCCCGCGTCGCCGAAACCGCCGGCGACGAGGACCTTGCCGCTGGAGAGAAGCGTCGCCGTGTGGCGGTAGCGGGCGGTGACGAGCGATCCGGTCGAAGTCCAGACCTTCGTCGCCGGATCGTAGATTTCGGCAGAGGCCAGCGGTCCGGACGCAAGGCCGCCGGCGACCAGAACGCGGCCGTCCTGCAGGACCGTCGCCGTGTGGAGATCGCGCGCGTTAGCGAGGTCGCCCGCGCCGCTCCAGGTTCCGGCTGCGGTGTCATAAAGCTCACTCGAAGCGAGCGGGCTCGTCCCTGTGCCTCCTTCAATCAGGACTTGCGAGCCGACTTGAGCGACCGAACGGATTCCGGTGGCCGTACCGGCCGGCGAGCCTCCCAGCGCAGATGCACCCTGCAAATCGCGCGGGGTCGAAAGCGTTCCGGTCGGAGTCCACTGATTCGAAACCGCATCGTAGAGCTCCGAGGTCGGAGTCGGAGGACTGAAGAGATTGGGCACGCCTCCCGCGACGAGCACCTTGCCGGTCGAGAGAAGAGTCGCGGTGTGCTCCTGTCTGGGTAGACCGAGGTTTCCAGTCGTGGTCCAGGCGGACGTCGCCGGGTCGAAGGTCTCGGCGCTCGTGAGCGCCGCACATCCGTAAGGAGTCACGAACGCGGTGATCGGATCCGAGGTTCCGCGAGGCGGAAGCACGACCGACGTCCCGATGACGAAGATCTCGGGATCTCCGTTGATCCGCACCGAGTAGCGGGTGGGCTTCGTGCCGGTCGCCGACGGCATCCAGGTCACGAGGATGTACTCGGTCGGCGAAGGCGGCCGCGGCGGATTGACACCGAACGCCTGGACCGTGATGTTGGTCACGGGCTCCGGCGCGATGCAGGCCTGACCCACCGGGACGGAAACGCTGGTTTTGCTCCCGGCAGTACCGCAGATGGCCACGGAGTCGACGTAGAAGATGATGCTCCCCGTCGCGGTCGCCGGGGCCGTGCCGCTGAACGACGTTCCGAACACGAATCCGAGAGACGTGACGGTCGCACCGCCGTCGGTCGAGATGGAGACGTCGTAGTGATCAGCACCCGCGGCCGCCTGCCAGGACAGCGTGAATCCCTGGCCTGGAATGACCGGGTTCGGACTCACGGTCAGCCCCGCCGGAGCCGGCGGAGCGTTGCAGGTGGGAGGAGTGACCGCGGCGCTGACGGCCAGGTTTACCTGGTTGCTCGTCATCGCGCCCCTGGGATCGCAGGTGAGAACCGCGACAACCTGGAAGGTCTGAGTGCCCACCGGGTTCGAAGCGGTGAACGTGAACGTCATGTTCAACGCATTGGTCGCAGGGACCGTGGCGAACGTGCTGAAAGATCCGCCCCCAACCGATCGCTGGACGAGGTAGTTGCCCTGCCCGGCGCTCATGACGGAAGTCCAGGTCAGTTTGACCTGGTCGCCGACGTGAGCGGAAGACAGATTGATCGACAGACTCGGCGGCCCCTCGAGCGGGATGCAGGGGTTGATCGTGACCGTATAGGTCCGCACTCCCGTGCAGCCGAACTTGTCCGTTGCAGTCACGTCGAACGTGAAGACACCGTTCGCGGTCGGCGTGCCCGACAGAGTTCCGCTCGAGGAGAGGTTGGTGCCGGTCGGCTGCGTGCCGCTCGTGATCGCGAAAGTAACGGGGGCCGCGCCGCCGGATTGCGTGATCGTCTGGGTATAGAACACATTGACCGTCCCCGACGCGAGGACCGAAGGTGAGAGCGTGATCGTCGGGCAAACGATCGTGACCGAGTAGGTTCGCACTCCCGTGCATCCGTTCTTGTCGGTCGCGGTGACGTCGAAGGTAAATGTGCCCGCTGCGGTCGGCGTTCCCGACAGCTTGCCGTTGGAGGCGAGATTCAGGCCTGTCGGCTGCGCGCCGCTCGTGATCGCGAACGTGGCAGGCGCGGCGCCGCCGGTCTGTGTGATGTTCTGGCTGTACGGCACGCCGGTCGTCCCGCCGGGCAGCGTTGATGGATTGACGGTGATCGTCGGGCAGGTGGCCGCGCAGTTGGTGAAGAGTTGGCCCGCGGGAGGAGCGCCCTGGTCGTAGGTGAGTCCATTGCCCTCGGCCTGGTCCTCGGTGCTACCTCCCGTGTGATCCGAGATCCCGCCGACGTAGTACTGCGTCGCCACGCAGCCTTTCTGGTTCATCTGGCGTTTTCGGAAAGACGGATGCTGCGCGTTGACCGAAGAAACCGTTCCGACCGACGGGACCACGTCGCCGTTGGCGATCATCTTTTGCGATCCGCCCGCCTTCGTCCAAGTGAAGAGTCCAATCTCGTCCAGCTCGGAACCCTCTTCGACCGCCTCGGGCTCAAACGCTCCGGTCGTATAAGCGACCGTGCCCGCGTCATTGAGCATGATCATTTCCGAAGCGAGGAAGTTCGCCGCGGTCGGATCCCCGGCGTTCGGATCGAAAAGGATCTGCGTAATGGTGCTTCCGTCAAAGAAGTAATAACCCTGCGGGACGCTGCCGTCCACGACGAGATCCGCCTGGAATACGACATTGCCC
>DATDNV010000215.1:0-3645 GCA_036518075.1 Thermoanaerobaculia bacterium | reverse complement strand
GAGGTGCCCTCAGCGTAGACTCCATCGAGTGAGACGGAAAGGGCGGGCACGAGGCCCGCCCTATTCTTTCGCGGCGTACTGCCGCCCTCAGACGGGTGCTTCAGCGGCTGATATCGATCGGCGTCCTGTCGGGATCGTCGTTGCTCAACCCGCACTGACTTCCCGGGCGAAACTGCGAAAGCATGCGATCCAGGATGAATGTCACCACCTCGCTGTCGTGAATCGCGACGCTGAGAGAGACCCCGTCCGACACGGCTGCGACGGGCCCGCTCGTTTCGTAGCCAGCGATGAGAGGAAGGCAGCCGACTCCCTGCCGGAAGACAGCCAGAGAGAAGAGGGCAACAAGCCCCGACGGCACCTTGCGGTTCGAGATGTTGTAGGCGAGCGACGCCTGAGAGAGCGCGTTGTAAGTCTCGAGGTCCAGGCACGAGCTCTGGTAGGTCGACGCGATCTTCTGGGCCGCCACCTCCCATCCCGCCGAGCGGGAGTCTTCTGCGAGCAGACTCGCGGCTGAGGCGAGGAGTGAGACTCGCGACGGATCGAATCTTCCGGCGGCCGGAAGCGTCGACTCGACACCTTCGGCGATGAGCGCCGCGTCCGCCTCTTCGGCCGTGATCGCCGCGACGGCGGCCCACAACTCGTCGATCTGCGACTGCGCCGCGCCGACGTCACACTCCGCCCGCAAGCGGTTCACGCTGATGTCGAGGTAGGTGACGACCGCCCCGGAACCGGAGCGCCCTCCCCACCAGGCGTGGTTGCCGGCGACCCTTTGAAACATCGAGATCCCCCTCTGGAGATCCGCCGGATCGCGCCCCGTCTCGTAGCGGTTGAGGTATACATTCCCCAGAGCAAGAGGGATCGACATGACGGCCGCGTTTCCCGCAGCGTCCGGGTGCGCGGCGAGCTCCTGCGTGACGGCCGACCAGTTGGTGGCCCCGTAATTGAGGCCGTAGATGTTCATCATCCGGATCTCAGCCAAACGCTGCTCCTCCCGGCTCGGGCCCTGGTTCCCGAGGGCGAGCGCCGCGCTGGCCGCGAGACCCGCGATGGCGGCGAGAACCGAAATCCGTCCGATGCTCCGATGGGCTCCTGTCTGCCTGACCATGACCGACTCCTTTCGACCTTTGCCTTTGCGTCAAAGTTCGGCGATATGCCGTCTGTTGCGCAGTCGAGAGGATCGGTCTTTGCGGGCCGGAAGTCTTTGGAGTTTCCTGGGGATTTCTTGGGGCTTTTGGGGGAATTGCCGTGCGCGTGCAATTTGGTGACTGCACTCTAGACTCCGACACGCGCGAGCTCTTTCAGGGCGCGCGGACCGTGCATCTGTCGCCCAAAGCCTTTCGCCTTCTCGAGCTTTTGCTCGAGGCGCGGCCGCGGGCGCTCGCGAAGGCCGAGATTCACGAAAAGATCTGGCCCGATGCCGTCGTCTCGGAGGCGACGCTTGCGAGCCTGATCGCCGAGATCCGCGAGGCGATCGGCGACAGCGGCAAGGACGGGCGCTTCATCCGGACGGTTCACGGTTTCGGATACGCGTTCGCCGGAAAGGCCAGAGACTCAGGGTCGAGTCCGCGGCCGGAATCCTCCTGGAGACTGTTCTGGGACGACCGGGAAACGTCTCTCCCCGAAGGCGAGACGATTCTTGGCCGCGATCACCTTGCCGACATCTGCGTGCACTCCGAAAAGATCTCGCGCCGCCATGCGCGCATCGTCGTCGAAAAGGATCGAATCGTTCTCGAAGATCTCGGGAGCAAGAACGGGACCTATCTCCGAGACGAGCGAATCGAGAAACCCGTTCGCCTTGCCGACGGCGACCAGTTCCGCATCGGCGCGACCAAAATCCTCGTCCGCGCCGTCACCGACGCCCACAGCACCCAGACAGAGATTCAGGAATAGCGCGCCAAAGCACCCTCGGTTGTGTCGGAGAATGGACGGAGACAAGGTTCACCGAGAATGGCGGCCGTTCTCCGAAAGCCGTTCGTTCCCTTAGACGGGAAGGACTACTGGCTGACGCGTCTGGTCTTTCAGCGAGGGCTCGCCCTCGTCTATTTCATCGCGTTCTTCGTCGCCAAGAACCAGTTCGTCCCGCTTCTCGGCGAGAGAGGAATTTTGCCTGTGCCTCTCTTCGTGGAGAGGGTCTCGATATCCGACGCTCCCAGTCTGTTCTTCCTCTTTCCAAAGGATTGGGCGTTCGACGCGACATCCTGGCTCGGGCTGGCGCTCTCGCTTTTCGCTTTGAGCGGTCTGTCGGAGAAACATGGCTGGCTTCTCTCCGCTTCCACCTGGGGAGCGTTGTGGGTCCTGGACCTCTCGTTCGTCAACGTCGGCCAGATCTTCTATGGCTTCGGCTGGGAGACGATGCTCCTGGAGGCCGGCTTCCTGGCGATCTTTCTCGGCGACGAGAAGACATTGCCGAGCCGGATCCCGATTTTTCTCGTGCGATGGATGCTCTTCCGGACCATGTTCGGCGCCGGGCTGATCAAACTTCGGGGCGATCCCTGCTGGAGGGACTTCACCTGCCTCTATTACCACTACGAGACGCAGCCGATGCCCAATCCTTTCTCCTGGTGCTTTCACTGGTTTCCAAAGCCCGTGCATCGGTTCGGAGTCGGTTTCAATCATTTCGCGGAGCTCGCCGTTCCATTCGCATATTTCGTTACGCCGCCGGTCGCCGCCGTCGCCGGACTCATCACGATCTACTTCCATCTCTGGCTCATGGCCAGCGGCAACTTCTCGTTCCTGGGCCTTCTCACGATCGTGCTTGCCTTGTCGACCCTGAACGACCGATGGATTGGGAAGCTATTGCGCATCCGAGCACCCGCGGACCTCTCGTCGCCCCGTTCTCACCGATACGCGGTGGGGGCGCTGGGCATCCTCGTGGCGCTCCTGAGCATCCGGCCGGTTCTCAACCTCCTGTCGCCGAGCCAGGCAATGAACACCTCCTACGACCCGCTTCATCTCGTCAACTCCTACGGCGCGTTCGGGTCGATTACGCGGCCGAGGTACGAGGTGATCGTGGAAGGAACTGACGCCGCGATCATCACGCCGGAGACGCAATGGCGCGAGTACGAGTTCAAGGGGAAGCCGGGCGACGTCCGTCGGCGACCGCCCCAGATCGCGCCCTATCACCTGCGGCTCGACTGGTTGATGTGGTTTGCGGGCTTCACGCCTTACTACGAGGAGCCGTGGTTCGTGAATTTCGTCGCGAAGCTTCTGCAGAACGACAGACGGACCCTGTCGCTGATCGCCAAGAATCCATTCGGGGACCAAGCGCCCAGATATGTGCGCGCGCGCCTCTACGAGTACCGATTCACGACCCCCGCCGAGCGCCAAAGCACAGGCGCGTGGTGGCACCGCGAGCTCAAAGACGAATACTTCCCCGCCGTATCCCTCGACAACCCGAGCTTCCGGGCCGTGCTGGAGCAGCAAGGCTGGCTACCGCGGCCATAGCGAGTCGGGACGTTACCTAGGTTCGCGTGGAGGAACGTCTCGCGCTTTTCTTCTCTTATCTCTTGGTAAAACAGGTATCGGCACCATCCTCGATATGCCGTAGTAATACCGCATGGCCTGGATGTCATCGGTTTGCGGCGTCGAAGGCAATTCGGGAGGGGGTGTTGAGGACATCACCGCAGCGCGCCATTCGGCCGGCGA
>DATDNV010000214.1:0-2383 GCA_036518075.1 Thermoanaerobaculia bacterium | reverse complement strand
GGTGATCAGACCCCAGTAGAAGGGGAAGAGGGCGAAGCCCAGAAACGGCGCGAGGCCCGCGTACGAGAACAGGTGCGGCTTCAGCCGCCTCCAGGCCGAGCTCATGCCTCTCTCCGGAGGAACTGCAGCATGAAGAAGACCATCACCGCCATGATCGGAAACATGAAGAGGGAGATCGCGGCTCCCTTGGCGAGGTAGCCGGCGTTGACGCCGAGCTGGTAGGCGTAGGTCGAGAGAACCTGCGTCTGGTCGTAGGGCCCGCCCTTGGTGATGATCCAGATCGTGTTGAAGTCGGTGAAGGAGAAGATGACGGAAAAGAGCAACGACACCATCAGGATCGGCCTCACCATCGGCGCGATGATGTAGAGAAAGCGCTGGAACGCGTTGGCGCCGTCCAGCCGCGCGCGCTCCAGAATCTCGTCGGGGATCGCGGTCAAGCCCGCCAGGATGACGATCGTCGTGAACGGAAAGCCTCGCCAGACGTTGACCGTAATGACCGAGAGCATCGCCCAGTCCTTGTCGCCGCGAAAGTTGATGATGTTGCCGGGGGAGAGGATGTGCCAGTGCACGAGGCACCAGTTGATGACGCTGTAGGTCGAGTCGAGGATCCAGAGCCAGGCCTGAGCCGAGATCGCGATCGGTATGACCCACGGAATGACGATCAAGCCTCGCAGCAGGCGGCGGCCGCCGAATCGCCGATTCAGAAGCAGCGCGCAGGGAACGCCGATGAAGAGCTTGATGATCTCCGTACCGAACGTGTATTTGAACGTGTTCTTGACGGCGAGCAGAAAGTTCGGATCCTGCATGACGCCCTTGCCGTTGACCTGGACGCGAGTCCGGGCGGGCACGAGAATGTCCTGGGTCAGCTCGCGCTTCAGGGTCGCGCGGTCCTGGTACGTCCCGAACGTAACGGGCGAATCGGCCGCGTGTGCGACCACGGAGAACTTTCCCGCGGACCCGGTCACTTTCCAATCGAGGTCCGAGAGGAGCGTGCTGCCGAGGAAGGAGGCGTCGTCTTCCTTGGGCATCTCGAGAACGGGGATCGTCTGTCCGCCGATGAGGAGACTCGCGCGGAACCCTCCGCCGTCGGCCGGCGCTGTCGTCACCTTGCCTTCGCCGCGCGCGGCGACGAGCGCCTTGGCCTGTTGCTCCGTCGAGAACGTCGCGAGAACGAAGTCGTTGGCGAGAATCTGATAGTTCTCGACTTTCGAGTAGTTCTGGCCGCCGACGAACGTCCACTTCTGGTTGCCGGCCTGAGCATCGGTGAAGCTCATGTAAATGGACATGAAAAACGGATAGGCAATGAAGAGCGTCAGGTAGAGGACCGCGGGCACGACGAGCGCGTACCCGAGCGGCGCTTCCCGTTCGAAGAACGCCGTCCGCCGCGAGGCGGCCTCGGCTCCGTCGTCCATCAGATCGTCGCCTCCGTCTCCCGGTCGAAGAGGTACGCGCGGTTCATGTCGAACCAGAGATCGACTTGCTCGGCGGAACGAATCCCGGCATGGATCTCCGTTTCCATCTGGAACAGTCCCGCGGCGCTCTTCGCGCTGACGATGACGCGGTGGCCCAGCGGCTCGACGACTTCGATCACCGCCTGCACCTTGGCGGGACAGCCCAACGCCGCCCAGGCGATGTCGGACAACGGCCGCCCGCTCGCCGCCAGAGAAATGTGCTCGGGACGGATGCCGAAGACGACGCGGCGTCCGGGCGCCGCGGCGAGTTCTGGCCGTTGGAGCGGCAATCGCACGCCGCCGGGAAGCGTCAAAAAGGTGCCCGAAGAATCGGCCGCGATCTCGCCTTCGAAAAAATTCATGGGCGGACTGCCGATGAAGCCCGCGACGAAGCGCGTCGCCGGACGGTCGTAGATCTCCAACGGCGTTCCGACCTGGCAGATCACGCCGCCGTTCATGATCACGATGCGGTCTCCCATCGTCATCGCCTCGACCTGATCGTGGGTGACGTAGACCATCGTCGATTTGATCGACTGGTGCAGACGCTTGAGCTCCGTGCGCATGTGGACTCGCAGCTTCGCGTCGAGATTGGAAAGCGGTTCGTCGAAGAGCAGAACGCCCGCCTGCCGGCACAATGCGGCGCCCACGGCGACGCGCTGACGCTGTCCGCCGGAGAGCTGCCGCGGCTTTCGTTGCAGGTGCTCGCTCAACCCGAGGATGCCGGCCACCTCGCGCACGCGCCGGTCGATCTCCGCCTTCGGGAGGCCGCGCAGCTTCAGGGAGAAGGCCATGTTGCGGTAGACCGACATGTGGGGATAGAGGGCGTAGCTCTGGAAGACCATCGCGATGTCGCGGCTCTTCGGCGTGAGGTCGTTGACGGCGCGGTCGCCGATCCGCACGACGCCGTCGCTGATCTCCTCGAGCCCGGCGAC
>DATDNV010000213.1:0-2142 GCA_036518075.1 Thermoanaerobaculia bacterium | reverse complement strand
GGATAACTGGCAGAGCATCGCTCCGAACTCCTTGCCCGTGGCGTTTGCCCGCCGGCCTCAAGCCAAAAGGCGGCCCGAGGGACTGAACGAGAATTACGCCCGCGAGCTGATGGAGCTGCACACGCTGGGAGTCGATGGCGGCTACACGCAGCGCGACGTCACCGAGCTCGCTCGCGTGCTGACCGGCTGGTCGATCGAGCGCCAGGGCGGCGGCTTCCTCTTCCGGCCGCTCCTGCACGACGCCGGCGAGAAGACGGTTCTGGGAATTCGATTCCCGGCTGGCGGCGGCATGGAAGAAGGCGAACGCGCGATCCGAATCCTCGCGCATCATCCCGCGACCGCCCGCCACATCGCCACACAGCTCTGCCAGCGGCTCGTCGCGGATGACCCGCCCAAGGAGCTCGTGGCTCGCGTGGCGCAGAGATTCCTCGCGACCGATGGAGACCTTCGCGAAACGGTGCGAGCCATCGTCGAGAGCCGGGAGTTCTTCGACCCGAAGTTCTACCGCGCCAAGGTCAAGTCCCCATTCGAGTACGCGGTCTCGGCGGTTCGCGCCGCGGGAGGCGAGACTGACGGCGCGCTGCCGATGGTTCGCGCCATCGCGCAGATGGGTGAGCCGCTCTATCTCTGTCAGCCTCCGACCGGCTACTCCGACGCGTCTTCTGCCTGGGTCAATACCGGCGCTCTCGTCGCGAGGTTGAACTTCGCCCTCGATGTCGCCGGAAACAAGCTTCCGGGCACCGGCATCGACGCGGGTCGGCTGGTTCCGGAGCTCGATTCCTCGGATGCAGAAAGATCGATCCAATCGCTCGCGCGAACTCTGACCGGCTGGGACTTGTCCGACGAGACGCGCGAGACGATCGCCAAAAGGCTGGCGGACGAAGCCAAGGAGAACGTACCGGCCGAAACGCGGCTCCCCCTCATCGCAGGGTTGATCCTGGGGAGCCCGGAGTTCCAAAAGCAATGAAACCTCGCATGTCATTCCACGGAGCGCAGCTCCCCTGCCTGCCATTCCGAGGAGCTACTCCATCTCCGTGTCATTCCGAGGAGCGAAGCGACGCTGCCTGTCGTTCCGACGAGCCACTCCATCTCCATGTCATTCCGAGGAGCGAAGCGACGAGGAATCTGCCCCGAGACCGGAAATCACGAGGGTAGATCCCTCGCTGTGCTCGGGATGACAAGAGGGCTGGCGAATCCGAGGTTGCAATGTTGAACCGTCGAGTCCTTCTCAAGTCCGGCGGACTGGCGTTAGTCGCCGGCGGTTTTCTGCCGAACGTCTTCGTTCGAATGGCGAAGGCGAGCACGCCGGCCAACCGCCGCGTCCTCGTCGCCATCTTCCAGCGCGGAGCGGTGGACGGCTTGAACGTCATCGTTCCCTATGGCGAGAAGACCTACTACGACGCGCGTCCGACGATCGCGGTTCCGCGTCCCGGGTCGGCGGACGACGCCGCGCTCGATCTCGACGGGTTTTTCGGGCTACACCCGTCGCTCGCGCCGCTCGTCCCCTACTACAAAGAAGGATCCGCGGCGTTCGTGCACGCGGCCGGCAGTCCCAATGCCACGCGGTCTCACTTCGACGCGCAGGACTTCATGGAATCGGGAACACCGGGAATCAAGTCGACGAGCGACGGATTCCTCTGCCGCGCACTGATGGCGCAGAGCACGGCGAAAGCCTCTCCTCTTCGGGCGGTCGCCCTCTCCCCCGCACTCCCCCGAATCCTGGCCGGATCGGCAGGCGCGGTCGCAATGACCAACGTCTCCCAATTCGGAATCCGCGCCGGCGCCCAGACATCGGCTGTGTCCGCCTCGTTCGAGTCGATGTATTCGGAAGCCGTGGCGGGAACGCTGGGCGGAACCGCCAGAGAATCTTTCGACGCGGTTCGCATCCTCAAAGAAGCGGACCCGACCCGAGTCGCCCCGGAGAACGGCGCCGAGTATCCGAATGGACCATTCGCCGCCAGCCTCAAGCAGATCGCCCAGCTGATCAAGTCGGATGTGGGGCTCGAGGTCGCGTTTGCGGATGTCGGGGGCTGGGATACACACGCAGGCGAAGGCGGCGCGCAAGGCCAGCTCTCCAACCGGTTGCGCAACTATGCGCAGGCGATCGCGTCATTTGCGAGAGATCTCGGCTCACGAATGGCC
>DATDNV010000212.1:0-6066 GCA_036518075.1 Thermoanaerobaculia bacterium | reverse complement strand
TCGCGGGCGATCGCAGGAATCGTCGCGCCGAGCTCCTCCGTATGGTCGAGCGAGATGGTCGTCACGACGGAGAGACGCGCCGGAGCGACGTTGGTCGCGTCGAATCGGCCTCCCAGGCCGACCTCGAGGATGGCCAGATCGAGGCGGCGATGCGCGAAGAGCAGAAAGGCCGCAGCGGTGAGGGCCTCGAAATAGGTGACGGGCACTTCCGGAACACGGTCCGCCGCCGCGAAGACCTTCGCCAGCGCACGGTCGAGCTCTTCTTCCGAGACGTCCTCTTCTTCGATCCGCAACCGTTCCGTTACCGAGATCAGGTGCGGGGACGTATAGAGGCCCGAGCGCAGTCCGGAAGCATGCGCGATCGCCGAGAGAATCGCCGCCGTCGACCCTTTTCCGTTGGTTCCGGCAACGAGCACGGATGGGACTCTGGCCTCCGGCCGGCCCAATCTCTCGCAGACCTCACCGATCGCGTCGAGGCCGAGCTTCATGCCTCTTACCGAAAGCCCCTCGAGGCGGGCGAGGGCTGGCCGCACCGGAGAGAAAACGGGGACGGTCAGGAGTTGGCTCCGATACTAAGTCGGTTCGCCTAACCGAACTGTCTCAAGGCGTGGTCCGGCGTCACCGCAGCGGCCCGCTGGCCTTTCGTTTCTACGAACTCGAGGCAGGGCGCCGGGAGCGTCTCCCGCAGAAGCCGTGAGTGAGGGAGCGTGGAAGTCGGAGACTTTCGACGCGCCAGGCCTGCGACCGAACGACAAGCGAGGGCCCCGGCTCTGACTCTCCATGGCCTTGGCCCGAGCGTGGCGACGAGGGAGACCGACCGGCGCCCGAGACGCCCCACTGCGAGAAACGCGCCGATCAAACACTGCTAGCGGCCGGCGGCCCGCCCGTCCCAAAGCAGATGGAGGCACTGCACGAGCGTCGCCTTCATTTCGGAGCGGGGGACGACCATGTCCAGCATTCCATGCTCGAGAAGAAACTCGGAGCGCTGAAATCCCTCGGGCAGCGTCTGACGGATCGTCTGCTCGATGACGCGCGGGCCCGCAAAGCCGATCAGGGCGTTGGGCTCCGCGACGTTCAGATCGCCGAGCATGGCGAACGACGCGGTCACTCCGCCGGTGGTCGGATCCGCCATCACCGATATGTAGGGAATCGACGCTTCCGAAAGCCGAGCGAGGGCCGCCGCGATCTTCCCCATCTGCATGAGCGAAAGAATCCCCTCCTGCATCCGCGCGCCTCCGGAGGTCGAGACGAGGATGAGGGGCCGGCGCTCCGCGAGCGATCGCTCGACGCCGCGCGTGACCTTCTCGCCGACGACGGATCCCATGGAGCCGCCGAGGAAGAAGAATTCCATCGCGCCGATGACCACCGGAATGCCTCCCATCGTCCCGGATGCGACCATGACCGCTTCCGAGGGCCCGACGCTCTCTTCATACTCGCGAAGCCGGTCGCGGTATCGCTTCGAATCCCGGAACTTCAGCGGATCGGCGGAACGAAGCTCGAGATCATGCTCGACGAATTTCTCGTCGTCGAAGAGAAGGCGGAGACGTTCGGGCGCCGAAAGCCGGAAGTGATGGCCGCACTTGGGGCAGACCTTGAAGTTTCGCGCGAGCTCTTTGTTGTAGAGGATCTCGCGGCAACCTTCACACTTCACCCAGAGCCCTTCGGGAACCTTGCTGGTCTTCTGCTCCCGCGGCTCTTTCGGCGTTTTGTCCTTGCGGAACCACATGAGAGGCGGAAGATCCTAACGCAGGGGAGCCGGGCAACCTCAATCCCTTGCCGGGAAAGGGCTTTGAACCGTGCGGCCGGAACAAGGGCCCCGGCGCCAGGAGCGCCTCGGCATTATGTCAGATCTGACATAACGCCGCTCTTGCGTCAGCGAAGCGGCGGCAGCGGCCGGTCCGAGGGAGCGACCGGAACGAAGCGGCGTCGTCCGGTGGAATCGATCTCGACGCGGGTCTCGATCGCGAAGGCCTCGCGAAGAGTCGCTTCGGTCAAGGCCTCCGCCGGAGGGCCTTCCGCGAGCGCGCGTCCGGCGCGCAGCAGGATGATCCGATCGGCCAGATGCGCGGCGAGATCGATCTCGTGCGTGACGAACAGGACGGTCGTCGCCCGTTCTCGATGGACCCGCGCGAGAGTCTCGAGGAACTCGAGCCGATGCCGCGGATCCAGCCCCGACGTCGGCTCGTCCAGCAGCCAGATCTCCGCTTGCTGCGCGAGCGCGCGCGCCAGAAAGACGCGCCGCTTCTCGCCGCCCGAGAGAGCGGAGGCGTCTCGCCAGGCGACCGGCTCGACGTCACAGGCGCGCATCGCTTCGAGCGCGAGGCGGCGATCCTCCGGCGAATCGGCCGCAAAGCCCCTGCCGTAAGGAGCGCGTCCCTGAAGCACGAGATCCAGCGAGAGAATCGGAAAAACCAGATCCACGCTCTGAGGAACGTACGCGATCCGGCGCGCGGTCTCGCGCCGGGGAAGTCCCGACAACCCGCGGCCATCGAGCCGGATCTCGCCGCTGCTCGGCTCGAGAATTCGCGCGATCGCTTTCAGAAACGTCGATTTGCCCGAGCCGTTCTCGCCGAGCAGTGCGACGATCTCGCCTCTCGGGACCGCGGCGTCGAGACCCTGGAGCCCCGGCGTCTCGCCGTAGGAAACCCGAAGGCCGCGCGCTTCGAGGATTGGAGTCACGCGCTCCTCAGCAGGAGGTATGCGAACAGCGGCGCTCCCAGGGCCGCGGTCACGGCGCCAATCGGGAGCTCCGCGGGCGCAAGGAGGGCGCGCGACGCCGCATCCGCGCCGACGAGAAGCGCCGCGCCAGAGATCGCGGAGACCGGAAGCAAGATTCGCTGGTCGTTGCCGGTCACCGCGCGGACCGCATGCGGCACCAGCAGGCCGACGAACCCGATGATTCCCGCGAAGGCGGCCGCCGCGCCGGTCAGCAACGCGGCCGCGAGAAACACCAGCTTCTTCGACGTCTCGGTGTCGACGCCCAGCGCGGCCGCGTTCTCCTCGCCGACCGCGAAGAGATTCAGGCGGCTCGCCGAGAGGAGCAGCACCGCTCCGCCCGCGAGCCCGTACGGGAGAAGCGCCGCCACGCGCGCGGGCGACGCCTGAGCGAGACTTCCCATCATCCAGAAGAGCATCGTTCGCTCCGCCTCGCCCGAGGCGATCGAAAAGACGCCGAGGAGCACGGCCGAGAAGAACGCGTTGGCGATGAGGCCGGCGAGCAGGAGCCGCTGCAGGTCCATCCGCCCCCCGCGGCGCGACAGGAGGGCCACTCCGACCGAGGAGCCGGTGGCGCCGACGAACGCCGCGACCGGAGACAGAAGAGGCGACGCGCCCGCGAGGGTCGCCAGCGCTGCGCCCACCGAAGCCCCGCCGGAGATGCCGAGCAGAAACGGGTCGGCGAGCGGGTTTTTGAGCAGGGCCTGCAGCGCCGCGCCCGACAACGCGAGGCAGGCGCCTACGAGTGCCGCGAGCGCCACGCGGGGCAGCCGGAGAGAGGCGATCAGGCGCGCGGTCTCCCCCGCCTGCCCGTGTCCCGACCAGAGATCGGTCAGGGACAGAGGAACTCCTCCGAACGCGACTCCCGCGACGACGGCCGCGAGCAGGAGGAGCACCGCCCCGGCGGTGGCCTTCATTGCGCGAGCTCCCGAGACACCTGCGCTAGCGCGTCGAACGCCCGCGGTCCCGGCCGGGTCAGGACCGACTCCTCGATCCGGATCACGCGGGCGCGCGCCACGGTGCCCCGCGAGAGCGGCCCGGCGTTCATCGCACGATCGTAGGCGCCGCGCGTCTCCGGCGATTCGGGAACGACCAGAACTTCGATCGGGGCGGTCGAGAGCCACTCGGCGGAGACGACGGGCCAGCCGGGTCGGTCACCGAGCAGGTTGACCGCGCCCGCTTCACGCAGGATGTCGTCCCCGAACGTATTCTTGCCCGCGCCCTGGGGCGGGTCGGGCCAGACGAGCAAGACCGCGCGCCGAGGCGGATGGGTCCGGCTCGATTTTCTCGCTTCTTCTCGCCGCGCCCCGAGGCGCCCGATGAGCCGTTCGGCTTCCTCACCCTGACCGAGCCGCTGTCCGATCGAGCGAATGCTTTCCAGGACCTGGTCGAGCGACCCTCCCGGGGCCACGAGCACCGGAATTCCGGCTGCCGCCAGCGCCATCACCGGACCCTTCGCATTGCCTTCGGGCGTCGCGATCACCAGATCCGGAGTGAGGGACGCGACACGCTCCGCGCTCACCTCGAGTCCGCCCACTCGGGGCAGCCGTTGCGCCGCCGGCGGATAGTCGGAGTATTCGGAAACGCCGACGAGCCGATCTCCCGCTCCGACCGCGAAAACGATCTCCGTCAGGTTCGGCGCCAGAGTCACGACCCGGCGCGGGACAGACGAAGCCGAAGAGCGCGCAGCCCGGCCGCACGCGGAGAAAAGGACCGGGAACGCGAAAACAGCGAGGACTGCGGCGGCGGAACGCGGGCGTCCCACCCGCCGGCGCGGGGCGAGGATCCTATCCCTGAGCTTCGGCTTCTTCGAGGTCGTTGGGTATGCCCAACCGCATGCAGGCTGCGTCGTACATCTGCCGCGCCGCTTTCTGCGCGTTCTGGAGCTCCGCCAGCCGGTCCTTGACCTTGGCCAGCTCTTGCTGGATCAACTCTTCCAGCTCCGAGATCTCACGCTTGGTCACTTGGAGCGTGTTCTCGTAGAACTTCTTCTGCTCCGAGGAGAGGCTCATGTCCGGATAACCTCCTGCCGTGTCGAGAGTCTAGAGGGCCGGGCCGGGAAATCCAAACGAAAACTGGCGAATTCCACGAGCTCAGGGGTTACGGCTTCACGTCGACGATGACGGTTCGCCACATCTTGACCGGAACGCCGTACTTCGTCGCCGGCCGGAAGCGGGCCCGGCGCAGTCCGTCGAGCACCGCTTCGTTGACTCCGCTCTTGCTCGGGATCGTCTCCTGAAGCCGCGCTTCCGCGACCGCTCCGGTCTCGTCGACCAGGACGAGAACGACGACTTTGCCCGACACGCGCTGCTGCCGAGCCATCGCCGGGTAATTGATCTTCGGCGGCGAGGTGAGCTCCGGCTCGACGACACCCGGTCCCGGACCCACGAGCTCGCCTCGATTCACATCGGAATCGTTTCGTGCCGGAGCCGGACGCGGGGGAATCGTCGGCGGGGGCTCGGTCGGAGCGGGTGCAGCGGTCGGCTGCGGCCGGGGCGAGGGCGGGACGGGAGACGGCTCCGCCTCCGCAGGCGCTTCCTGTGGCGCGGCTGCCGCCTCGCCTTTCTTCGCCGGAGCTTCCTTCGGCGGCTTCATGTTCGCCTCGAGCGCCTTCTGAAGCTCGCGCTTTCGCGCGGCGAGCTGCCGTTGGACTTCCTCCTCGATCACCTTCTGATCGACCATGGCCGTCGGAGCCGGCGACGGAATCGCCGGCGCGGTCGGCGCGATCGCCGGCAACGGAGTCGCTCGGGTTACCGGAGCCGGCGAGGGCGGCACCGGGCGCCGGAGCGCCCACCAGCCGGCGGCGAGGAGCGCGACGACGGCGATGCCAATCATCGTATAGAGCGGCGCCCGGCTCTTCGCTTCGGCGTCGGCGCGGCGCGCGGGCGGCGCCGCGAACACACCGGCAGGCGGCGTCTCGGGACGCGCCGAGGCTTGAGCAGGCGGCGTCGGGGACGGCGCGGGAGCAACGGGCGCCACCCACTTGGGCGCCGACCCGGTGCGCCGCGGAACCGGCGATCCCTTCGACTTGCGCTTCTTCTCGGGCGGAGGGGTGGCCGCATTGGCGGCCTCGCGGGACTTGATGTCGGCCGCCGCCTGCTCCTCCGCCTGCAATCGATGGAGGTAGATCGCGAGATCGGCGCTGCCTGGAGCGGGCGAATAGGAGTAAAGCACCGCCTCGAGGTCGCGCAGCATGTCGGACGCGTTCGCGTACCGCTCCTCCGGCTCCCGCGCGAGCGCCTTTAACACGACCGCGTCGAGATTCTTGGGGACCTCCGGATTGATCGAGGACGGTGCGACGACCTGGGCCGCGCGCACCTTCTCGAGAACGGTCAGATCCGAGTCCCCGCG
>DATDNV010000211.1:0-3310 GCA_036518075.1 Thermoanaerobaculia bacterium | reverse complement strand
TCTCGGGGATCGCGGGGACGGCGATCACGACCGACTATTCGTACGACGTCGTCGAGTGGCTCACCCGCCGACATCGGGGTCGAGTGGCCATCGACTGGGAGGGCTTCGAGGGGACCGATCGTCTGCGGTTTCTCTGGCCTCTGTTCCTTCCGCTGCTCGAAGAAGAGGCGGCCGAAGACGCCAACGTCCCGTATCGCGAGTGGCTCCGCGCCGGGAAGCCGCGAGGGCACAGCGATCTGGCCTGGCTCCTCGAGCGGCTCCGGCATTTGCCGCTGTCCGACGTCGAGCGCGCGGAGCGATTCGAGTCGCTCGGGCTGACCGTGTCGTGGACGCTCGCGGATTATCGATCGACGCGAACCGGAATGCGCTGGCCGAGTCGGTCGAAGACGCGCACGTTCTTTCAGGATTCGCCGCTTCTATCCCGGCGCGACGTCTCGCTCGAGAAGGAGCTCTCCGGGCCGCCACTCGCCATCGAGAAACTCTCGAAGCGTGAAGGCGAGAAGGTTCTCGCGATGACCCGGGACGCGACCGCGCTTCGCTATCGGGAGTACTACGGCTTCACCTACGCGGATCCGTCCACCGTCCGCCGGGCGCGGCCCGGCCGCGGCCTCCAGATCTTCTTCTGCGGGCTTCCCGTCTCCCGCCGCCTTCCCTTGCGGGGCGGGTTCGCGGCGTTCTTCGTCAAGAACGGCGTTCCGGCCGGGTATGTCGAGGCGTTGGCCTTTCTCGAACGGGTCGAGATCGGCTTCAACGTCTACTACACGTTTCGCGACGGGGAGTCCGCCTGGATCTTTTCCCAGGTTCTCAAGCTCCTGAATCAGATCCTCGGCGTCAGCTCGTTCTCGATCGACCCCTATCAGATCGGCCACGAAAACAAAGAGGCGCTCGAGTCGGGGGCATTCTGGTTCTACCGCAAGCTCGGCTTTCGCTCGACAGATCCGAAGCTTCGGCGCCTCACCGAGAAAGAAGAGGAGAAGCTCGCTCGCAATCCCCGTTATCGAACCCCGCTTGCGACGTTGAAACGCCTCGCCACCGCGAACGTGCTCTTGGAGCCCCTCCGTCGCCGATCCGAAATCGCCAACGGCCAATCAGAATGGGATCCCTTCCACATCCGCAATCTGGGCCTGGCGGTCAACCGCCGGATGGCGCGGGAGTTTGGCGGCGACGCGGAGAGGATGCGCCGGGCCGCCCTCCGGCGCGTGTCGTCCATTCTGGGAGCAGAACTCGACAGATGGCCAGACCCGGCGCGGCGCGCCTTCGATGGCCTTGCTCTAGTACTCGACCTCATCCGGGACCTGCCGCGCTGGACGCAAAACGAGAAGCGCGATCTGCTCGCCATCGTCCGCGCCAAGGCCGGCAGCGACGAGGTGCGCTATTTGCGCCTCATGCAGCGGCACGCGCGGCTCCGCGGCGCCCTTCTGCGGCTGGGAAGCAGGAAGCCGGAAGAAGACTACGAGCAGGCTATTATATCAGATCTGATATAATGCCTATCGCTACCCGCTACTTGCTCCTTTTTCACCAGATCTGGCACCGCATCGCGCGAACCATCGACGAACCGGAATCGCAGGAGAACGCGCGCGCAAACTCGGGCATGTTGGAGACCGTCCCGATCGCGCGGAACTTCCCGAGCGGATGCTCGTTCGTCGCGGCGATCAGCCGCGCGAACTCGGGCCGGTGGTTCGAGGCCCAGATGCGGGCGTACGCGGTGAAGAACCGCTGGTCCGCGGTCAGGCCGTCGATGGGCGCCGGCTCCGGTTTCCCTTCGAGAGTCTTGCGGTAGGCGCGATAGGCAATCGTCAGGCCGCCGAGATCGGCGATCGCTTCGCCCTGGACGAGGGCGCCTTTCTCGTTGACGCCCGGCTCGACCGAGTAGGCGTCGAACTGGCTGATGATGCAGGCGGCGCGCTCGTCGAAATTCTTGGCGTCCTGCGCCGTCCACCAGTCGGTCTGGTTGCCCTTCGCGTCGAACTTCCGTCCCGAGTTGTCGAATCCGTGGGTGATCTCGTGCCCGATGACGCCCCCGATGGCGCCGTAGTTGATCGCGTCGTCTCCCTCCGGGTAGAAGAACGGCGGCTGAAGGATGCCCGCCGAGAACACGATCTCGTTCCTGGCCGTGGCGTTGTAGGCGTTGACCGTCGGCGGCGTCATTCCCCACTCGGTGCGGTCGATCGGCTTGCCGATCTTCGCGAGGTCTCGGCGCCACTCGTATTGGTTCGTCGCGAGGTAGTTGACGAGATGCGAATCCCGGGAGATCTCCAGGCTCGAGTAGTCGCGCCATTTGTCCGGATAGCCGATCTTCTTTCCCATCGCGGCGACCTTGGCGAGCGCCGCCTGTTTCGTCGCGTCGCTCATCCAGGTCAGGGTCTGGATGTCGTCGGCGAGCGCGGCGAGCAGGTTGTCGACGAGCTCATCCGCCCGCTTCTTGGCCGAGGGCGGGAAGTGCTCGTTCACATACAGATGTCCCAGAGCCATCCCGATACCGGAGTCGGTCGTGGCGACGCAGCGCTTCCAGCGCGTGCGAATCTCGGGGACTCCGGCGAGCGTCTTGCCGTTGAAGTCGAAGTTCTCGTCGACGAATCGCTTCGGCAGCGCCGGCGCCGCGGCCGAGATCAGTTGCCAGCGCAGGTAGGCCTTCCAGGTCGGCAGAGGCTCGGACCGGAGGAGCCGGTTGACGGCCTGAAAGAAGTCCGGCTGCCAGACGTTGACCGCGACTTCCGGCGCCACGTTCTGTTCGCGGAAGTAGCCTTTCCAGTCCAGATTCGGAGTCGCATTCGCGAACGCCTCGACCGTCATCGGGTGATGGGTCTTTTCCGGGTCGCGGATGTCCACGTTGTTCTGCGACACCTCCGCCAGGCGGGTCTCCAGGGCCAGAATCTTCCTGGCGTCCGCCTGGGCATTTGCCGGCGAACTGCCGGCGAGCTCCAGCATCTTCGCGACGTGGGCGACGTACTTCTGGCGAAGCTCCTGGGACTTGGCGTCTTTCTTCAGGTAGTAGTCGCGCTCGGGAAGACCCAGCCCGGCCTGCACTGCCGCCGCGATCACTCGCGAGGCGTCTTTGCGGTCTTCTTCCGATCCGAACGCGAACAGAACATTGGCGCCGAGCGACTGGAGGCGTCCGATCTCCGCGCGAAGAGAGGCGAGGTCGTGGATCGCGGCGATCCGCTCGAGCTCCGGCGCGAGGGGCGTGACCCCTTTGGCTTCGATCGCGGCTTCGTCCATGCAGGCACCGTAGAAGTCGCCGAGCTTCCGTTCTTCGGACCCGGGCGCCGCGGAGCGATTGGACGCAAGACGCTCGAGGATCTCATGCAGG
>DATDNV010000210.1:0-16529 GCA_036518075.1 Thermoanaerobaculia bacterium | reverse complement strand
GCACGGAAGAAAAGCTGCCGCCGAGCTTCCGGTCGATCTCGTCTTGCGTCAGCGGCGCGACCGACTCGAGCGTGCGGGCGTTCGCCCACCGATTGTAATCGAGTAACTTCGCGACTTCTTCGATCGAACGCATGCGTTCCTCCGGTTCCCATCACCGGCGGGGTTTCGGCGAATCTTAACGTCGGCCGCTCGGCCGATCCGGCGACGTCAGTACTACCAGCTCGTCAGGTCGGCTCCCGGCGGAGCGCTCTTTGCGATCCTCTCGACGATCTTGCCGGCGAACATCTGGTGGTAGCGCAGGCGCGAGTAGGCGTTCCCGCGCATATGGTCGCCGTTCCAGCAGTGCTCCGCCCGGGGCTCGTAATCGATCTCGCCGCCGTAGTACGGATCTCGCGTCGACTTGAGAAACTCTTCGGCGAGGTAGACCGCGTCGTTCAAGTAGTAGTTATCCGCCTCGCCGACGTAAATGTGGATCTTGCCTTCGAGCTTCCTGCCCAGGCCCTTGTTCCAGTCGCGTCGGAGAATGTGGACCAGGTCGTAGTTTTCCTTCCAGTAGGCGGCAACCGAGGGATCGATCACTCCGGTTCTCTTGCTCCAGATCGGCTTGGGGAATCCGTCGGCGCCGACCGGCGAGAAAACCGCCTGCCAGATGTCCCACTGGCCTCCGGAGCGGCTGTTGGTTCCGAGGACGAGCTCCAGCCGGTTGACCTGCTCGAGCGTCGCCGACAGGTGGCCGAGGTAGTCTCGATGCGCCGGCTTCGCGACCGTCTTCCACGGCCCCTTCCAGAAGTAGGCGTTCTCGTCCTCGTAGATGTTGACCGTGCCGAAAGCGTGGAAGTCGATCGGGTCCGGACACGCGGCCCATGCTCCGTTGTACTCGTCCGGATAGAGAATCTGCGCTCCCAGCGCTTCCCATCCTCCCGTCGAACCGCCGTACATGAAGCGCGCCCACCCGCCACCCAACGCGCGATATTTCTGTTCGAGGTAAGGAATCAGCTCGAGCGTGATCGCGTCGCCGTAGGGCCCGAGATTCTGAGAATTCACTGCGTAGGAATCGTCGTAGTAGGGATTGGCGTGCTGGATCTCGACCACGATGTAACGAGGGTAGGTCGGCGACGTCCAGTCTTTGAAGAACTGGTAGCCGTATTCCTGCTGGACCCGGTTGTAGCCCTCCATGTGAAAGCGGTCGGAATAGTCGGGTTTCAGGTTCGGGTCGGGAGGCTCCTCGCGAAAGCCGGTGATCGTGTCGGGAAAGTGGCCATGAAAAATCACGAGCGGGTAACGGGCGTTCGGATGCGCGTCGAACCCCTCGGGAAGAAGAACGTGCGCGCCGAGGTAGGTCGTGCGTCCCCAGAATTTCGAAAGGATCTGCGAGACGACTTTCTCGTGCCTGACATAGCGGGTGGTCGGCGGCTCGGGAATCGCGGGAATCACCTGGTCGAGCCCGATGCGAAACGAGTCGGCGCGCTTGGGATCGAACGCGATTTCGCGCGGAGTCGAGTAGAGGTTTCCCGGCGCGCGGCTCCACTGCTGCCCTTCTCCTCGGTCCATCGGCAGCCGGACGACGTGGCCGTCGGATCGATGGAACGTTTCGTAGCGATGAAGAAGCGCCTGCACGCGATAGGTCCCCGCCGGAATGTCCGCGAACCGCTCGGCGGGATAGCCGAGGACACGGCCGTCGATCTCGGCAGGCTGTTCCGCCTTCCAGGCCGTGACGTCGACGCCGAAAACCTGCTGGGTCTTCAGGCTGATGTCGCTGATCTGGAATCGGGGCTCTTCCTTCGGGTCGGTCGACAAGAACAGGAGGAGCCGGCCGTCCAGGGGTTCGGCGCTCGCAGCGCGCCCGTAGGTGACGAGAAACTTCGGGCCGCTCGGCCGGGAACCAGAGACCGCTCCGGAGACGGCGACGGCAGAAAGACATAGGCCCAGGAGAGCGAGGCGGCGGTGCGGCATGGCTTCTCCCTTTTTGGTGACGAAGCATAACGGCAGGCCCCACGAAAGCGCTCGTCTTCGCCCGCCGGCCGGCTTAGGATCTCCCGGCCAACCACGGAGGAACCCGATGACGCTCGCGCGACGGACCCATCGCCGGAGGATTCACCCATGGTCGGGAGGATGGCTGCTCGCCGCAGCCGCGCTGTGCTCTCCACTGGCTGCCGCCGAAGGTCCGGCGTCGCCGGGCGCCGCCGTCGACATGGAGTGGGGAGTGAAGATTCCCATGCGCGACGGAGTCGCGTTGAACGCGACGATCTACCGTCCACGCGGGCAGAAAGAACCGCTGCCTGCGGTCTTCACGCTGACGCCCTATATCGCCGACTCTTACCTCGAACGCGCCCTCTACTTTGCCGAGCATGGCTACGTCTTCGCACTGGTGGATGTTCGGGGGCGCGGCAATTCCGCCGGCAGCTTCGAGCCCTTCGCCAGTGAGCCCCGGGACGGGCATGACGCCGTCGAGTGGCTCGCCCAGCAGCCCTGGTGCAACGGCAAGGTCGCCATGTGGGGCGGCTCCTACGCCGGCTACGATCAGTGGGCGACCGCCAAAGAGCTGCCGCCGCACCTGGCGACGATCGTGCCCGCAGCGGCGGCTCATCCCGGAACCGACTTTCCGTTTCAGTTCAACATCTTCACGCCGTACGACATGCAGTGGCTCTCCTTCACGAGCGGCGTGACGGGCAACGGAAATCTCTTCGGGACGGCGAAGTTCTGGGGCGCGAAGGCGCGCGACTACTACAACTCGCACACGGCCTTTCGAGACTACGACCGGCTCGTCGGCAATCCGTCCGCGGTGTATCAGAAATGGTTGTCTCACCCGACGCCGGACGACTACTACGACGCGATGGTCCCGACCCCCGACCAGTACAAGCGCCTTTCCGTTCCGATCCTGACGATCACCGGCCACTACGACGGCGACCAGCCGGGCGCTCTGACCTACTACACACGCCACATGCAGTACGGCGCCGAGGAAGCCAAGCAAAATCACTACCTCATCATCGGGCCGTGGGACCATGCCGGAACGCGGACGCCGAAACCGGACGTGGGAGGCCTGAAATTCGGGGCCGAAAGCGTCCTCGATCTCAACAACCTTCACCGGGAGTGGTACGACTGGACCATGAAGAGCGGTCCGAAGCCGGCGTTCCTCAAGAAGCGGGTCGCCTACTACGTCGTCGGAGCCGGGGCCGAAACCTGGAAATACGCCGACAGCCTCGACGCGATCGCCAATGAACGACGGACGCTCTACCTGGCCTCGGGCGGCGTGGCTTCGGACCCGTTCCACTCGGGATCGCTCGCGGCCAAAGCGGGCGGCAGCGCGGCGGATCATTGGGTTTACGACCCGCTCGACACGCGCCCCGGCGCGGCGGAGTTGGACGACGACCCGGGCGGCCTGATCTCCCAGCGGCTCCTGATGAGTCTCTTCGGCAACGGCGCGGTGTACCACGGCGATCCGCTGCCCGAAGCGACCGAGATCACGGGGGCGCCGAAGCTCACGGTCTGGCTCTCGATGGACGTGCCGGACACCGACCTCGAGGCGAACCTCTACGAGATCCTGTCCGACGGCGGATCGGTCTACCTGAGCGGCGCCACGATGCGCGCCCGATACCGCGAGTCGGCGAGGCAGGAGAAGCTGGTCCCGCCCGGAAAGCCGCAGAAGTACGTGTTCGACAACTTCACGTTCTTTTCCCGCCAGGTGGCCAGGGGAAGCCGGCTGCGCCTGCTCGTCCACTGCATCAATTCGATCGGCTCGGAGAAGAACTACAACAGCGGCCGCGTCGTGGCCAACGAAACCGGAAAAGACGCCCGGACCGCCCACGTCACGCTCTTGCACGATGCCGAGCATCCGAGCGCCCTCGAGCTGCCGATCGTCAGGCCGTAGCGAGGAGAGGCAGCGTCTCGAGCATCCGGGCGGCGATCTCCTTGACCAGCTTCGCCGCGGTCATGGCCGTCAAGCCCGAGCGGTCGCGAGTGGGATTGAATTCGACGACGTCGGCGCCGACGATGGGAACGTCGATCCCGGCGATGATGGAAAGAGCGTCCCGAGTCGAGAGCCCTCCCGGCTCTGGGTGCGAGACTCCCGGGGCGAAGGCGGGGTCGAGCGCGTCCATGTCGAACGAGATGTAGAGCGGGCTGTCGAAGGCCAGCTTCTCTCGGATCGGTCCGTCCCGCATCTCGCGCATCTCCACTCCGAAGCGCGATGCCTGCGCGCGTTGATGAGCCGTCGCCGCCCGGATTCCCACCTGAACGAGCCGGCCGACGAGTCTCTCCTCCATGATGCGGGCGAAGGGACAGGCGTGGGAGAAGCGATTGCCGGAAAACTCGTCGTAGAGATCGGGATGGGCGTCGAAGTGCAGCAAAGAGAGGTTGGGAAACTTCCGGCCGAACGCCCGGAGGATGGGATAGGTGATCGCATGATCGCCGCCCAAGGCGATGGGATGAAGGTCCCGGCGAAGGCAGCGGTCGATCGCGCTTTCGATCTGCGCGTGCATCGTCTCCCCTGCCGCCGGCGCGACGTCTCCCGCGTCCGCGAGCAGGCCCGGAGCCGAGAGATCGATGCCGCCCTCGCTATAAGGATTCGAGGACTCGGACCGGAAGGCCTCGCGAATGAGCGGCGGCGCCTCCGAGGCGCCCCTCAAGTACGAGGAGTTCTCGTCAAAGGGCAGGCCGATCAACGTGACCCTGCCGGCCGCAAGCGCGCGCGGAGAATTCACGGTGCGGCCGAGGGGAAGAACGTCTGGCGCACGCGGCGGCTCTGCAGCGACGCGATCATCGCGGCAAAGCCCGCCGCGAAAATGAGGCACAGTGCAAGACCCGCGGCCAGGAGCAGACCGCGATTCGCGTGCGCACGCGTGGCGGACTCGGCAGGAACGCGCGTCCATGCCCAGGTCCAGAGCAGCCCAAAGCAGACGACGTAGAGGAGCGCGAGACCCGAGATCACCTGGACGGCGGGTCGAGCCCAGGATCGCAGACGCAACAGCTGCCAGGCGCAGACTCCGACCGCCAACGACAACGCCGCCAGCGTCACGTTCACCGACACGAAATGGGCGAAGATGGGACCCAGGAAGAGCGTTCGTGGATCTTTGTCGTTCAAGGCATCGACCAGGCTCGGCACCGCCGGCCGAAGAGCGGTCCAGACGATCAGGTTGCCGACCGAACGCAGCAGAGAAAGGACTGCGAGAACCAGCCAGATCCGGCCGATGAGAGTGACTGCTCGCGGTCTCTGAGATTCCGGCTGCGGCATGAAAAGCGCGGCCCTGAAGGATACCCGATCCGATTCCCGCTAGGCCTCCGGGACCGCTTCGCGTCCGCTGCTGGACAGCTCCGGCGCCGAATCCCGAGGGAACCTCCGGTCGAAGAAAAAGAACAGGGCCGCGAGAATCAGAAACACCAGCGCGGACGCCTCGGTGCCGCAGGGTCCTCCGGTCAGCCAGGAGGGTCCGCGAAACGAGACGTCGAGCAGGTGGCCGGGCACCGGCAAGCCCTTATTGCCCGAATTCGGCTCCGCGAAGAGAACCATGTCCGCGTAGTCCGACATCGCGTGGAACCCGATCGCGAACCAGAGGCTGCCGGTGCGGCGAAACGTCAGGCACCAGAAGAGCCCGTAGAGACCGACGCTCACGCCGTCGATCCACGTCTCCATGGGCTTGAAGAAGTAGTGGACTCCCCCAAACAGCGCGGACAGCAGGAGCGCAGCCGGCCAGAACCCCATCCCGCGGGCGAGAGTGACGAGCGGATAGCCGCGAAAGAGGAACTCTTCGGATAGACCCAGAAGCATCATCGCGAGCCACCACACCAGGGCCGACTTCCAGAGCTCAGTGCCGTGCAGCGCAAGACCATGGATCTGGACTCCGCCGAGCGCAGCGATCATCGGAATGATCGCGACCGAACCCGCAAGACCCCAGACGACGCCCTCCAGGAAGAGAAGCCCGGCACGCGCGGGCCGGAAGCCAAACTGATCGAGGGAGCGCTTTTCGAAGCGTGCCAGGAGCGCCGCGGTGGCGATCCCGGCAAATGCCGAAATTGCCCCCTCCACGATGAAACCCCGCGCGGTCCACCCGTCCATCTCCTGGTATCCCAGTCGTCCGATGACCCAGAAGAGAGTTTTGGCGATGAGCTGCGCGAAGATCAGGAAGAGCGCGAAGAGCCACCCCGCGCGCACGCCGTCCCGACCGACAAAAATCGGCTTCATGCCCGACGATTACGTCACTGTCGCCCAAATGTTCCCACGCCGGGAAGCCCGGGCAGGAAGCGGAAGGAGGGGACGGCGAGCCGCGCCTCGCTCGGCGACAGCCCGGATTACAATATGTATATTGTGTCCGTGAGCCGTCGAAGCGCGGGTGCGCCTAGCGGGCGAGCGCCTGGGGCTGGAATCTCCAGAGGCTGCTGTGGATCGAAATCCCGGTCGCCAGCAGAGAACCATCGCGGCCCCAGGCCGGATTGTAGACGTCGCCTTCGAAGAGAACCGGCACGCGTTCGAGCTTCGCCGTTGCCGGGTCCAATACCGCGGCTGACCGATACCAGGAATCAGCGGATGTCACCGTCACGGCGATCCGCCCGTCGGGCGCGACGGCGGCCCCGCCGAGCGGAGACGGGGCGAGGCGCAGCGTGCTCGCAAAGAGGATCGGAAGCTGATCGCCCCCTTCGAGGGGCACGCGATAGAGCTTGACGCCGTCGGCCTCGTTGACCTGGACGATCAAGGCCGGAGACGGCGACCGCGGATCGACGGCGACCCCGCTGGCCGGCCGAAGTTTCTGAGGGTTGCCGCCGTCGACGCCGACGGAGAAGAGGGAACCCGCGTTGACGTAGTACAGCGTTCGGCCGTCGGGCGAGGCGGCGAGACTTTGCGGCATGATGCCTCGAGTGGCCTCGAGCCTCTTGACGATGCGTCCCTCGCCGATCGTGGCGACGGTGATCATCGATGGCTCGCCCACCCGGCCGGAAAGGAAGGCCACGTGCCGATCTCCGAGCATGACCACCGGGGGAGTCGCCTGCTCGGCGGAATCGAGAAAGGGACGCAGCTGGTCGCTGAAAGCCACCCAGAGACGGCGGCGGCCCAGAACCTGGTTGGGAATCAGAACGCCGTGATCCGGAAGCTCGACCGGCCCCGTCACGAGGCTTCCGCCCACCGTCGTCACTCTCTCGGGAACGCCTCCGCCGGCGGAAAAACGAAGCAGCTCGGCGGGACTGTCGAACGTGCTCACGTAGACGCTCCCGTCGGCGGCGACGTCCATACCCCACGGCTTGCCGGTGACCGGGAAGAGCGTCTTGCCGGACTGATCCTTTGCCGACACGGAGATCAATTGCTGCAGGTCTCCGAAGGTCGCGAAAGCGAGGACCGAGCCGTCGGGCTTGATCGCGAGAGGCGCCGCCAGGGGAAGCTGCGGGGCAAACGGGGCGACGCGTCCGGTCGCGAGATCGAGCAGATAGACGAGCCTCGCAACGTCGTTGCCTCCCGCGAGCCGCCCTGAAAACAGCGCGCGCTTGCCGTCGGGAAAGGCACGCACGCTCCAGGTCGCCGCTTCGGCGACCACCGGCGGACCCACGGTCTCGAGCTTGCCCGATTCGGGCCAGAAGCGGTGGAGCTGAAAGTTCCGCGCCGCATCCCGTCGGACGACCAGCAGGCTTCCATCGGGAAGCGGTTCTGGACCCAGAGCGTCCTCCAGGACCAGCCGCTCCTCGCCGCCCAGAGGTGGAACGCTGAAGATGCCGCGAGGCACGTCGCTGACGCGGTCGAAGTAGATCTTGTCGCCGTCGTGAGACCAACTCACCTTGGACACCGAGCCCGAGTCTTCGCGCCGGGTCAAGACCGTCCCGTCTCCGGAGGAGGGTTTCAAGACCGCGACCTGAGCCCGGCCACCCACGAGAGTGACGTAAGCCAGGGTCTGCCCGTCCGGCGAGATCCGCGGGGCCATCACACGCGTCATCGGGCCAACGAGCAGATTCCCCTTCCAGATCGGAGGAGGAGCCCCGGCCTGCCTCGCGAGGAACCAATGCCCCGCGAACAATCCCGCGGCAAAGAGCGCAAGACCGAGCGTGAGCACCATCGCAAATTCCCGCACGCGCCGCGGTCCCGTGGACACGGCGGGCCGCGGGGTCGCGGCCGCCGGTCGGAGCGAATCGCCGGGCGTCGCAGAAGACCCGATCGGAACGGCAGAGGAAAGCGCGCTCGACGCCGCCGCCGACAATGCCGTGCTCGGGCGGTCGCGGGCCTCCGGAAAGTCCGCGAGATGCTCCCGAATCTCTTTGAGCTCTCGAGCCAGCTCCCGTGTCGAGGCGTAGCGCTCCGCTGGCTCTTTGGCGAGACAGCGCTCGACCGCCCAGCGAAGCGGCGGTGGAACCCGCCCGCTGTGGGGGTCGATCGGCTCCGCCTCCTCCTGAATGATGGCCGAGAGCGTCTGCACGGGGGTCGCCCGATGGAAAGGCCGGCGCCGGGTCAGCATCTCGTAAAGAATGAGTCCCACGGAGAACTGGTCGGACCGGAAGTCGAGCGGCCGCGCCGCTGCCTGCTCCGGCGACATGTAGTCGGGCGTTCCCATGACGAATCCCGCTTGCGTCAAGGAGACTCCGGGCTCATTCGCGACGACTGTCGCGGTCAGACCCGGGTTCTGGAGCTTCGCGAGGCCGAAGTCCAGAATCTTCACGAAGCCATCGCGCGTGACCATGATGTTCTCGGGTTTCAAGTCCCGATGCACGATGCCGACTTCATGCGCCTTCGACAGTCCTTCGGCGATCTGAGCCGCGAAGTCGAGAATCCTCTTGATCGGAAGCGAACCGGAGTCGATGAGGTGTCTCAGCGTCCATCCATCGATCAACTCCATCGCCAAATACGGCGAGGTGTCGGTCTGTCCGATCTCGAAGATCGTGACGATGTTGGGATGATTGAGAGCCGACGCGGAGCGCGCCTCGAGCGCGAAGCGGCCGAGGCCCTCCCGATTCGAGAGGACGTCGCGAGACAGAACTTTCAGCGCGACGTTGCGCCCCAGACGCGTATCGCGCGCGCGGTAGACCTCGCCCATCCCGCCCGAGCCGAGGCACTCTCCGATCTCGAACGGACCCAGCCTCGCGCCGGGCTTCAAGGAGAAGACCGGGGCGAGCCGGGGGCCCGACGAAGGGATGGATCCCGACGTCATTCGCGGGGCTTCGGCGAGGCTCGAGCCTTCACGCATCGCTGAACAGACGTATCTTTGTGGTGTAGACGCAAGTGTAAGGCCACACGCGGCTGATCGTTAAGAGATTGTATTTACAGACAGATAGCCTGAGCACTCGAATCGCGGGTGGCAAAAAAAGTCACGCTATCCTCTTCTCCGGACCATCTGTTCTCTCCCCGCGCCGTCCGGACTCGGAACCCGACAGTGTCTCCGAACCGGCGGTAGGCTCGCGGAGAGCCGCGCTGAAGGCCGGCCAAGGAGGTCATCGTGTCCGACTCTCCGCCTTCGATTCGACGCTACGACGTCCACGCTCAGTCCACCGATACGTTCGGCCGAGTTCTCTGCGAATGCCGTCAACAGCATTTCGTCGTCGATGGCCCGGTCCAAAACGGTTGCCCGGGCGAAGCGGTGACGCCGGCCGAGCTCTTCCTCTCCGGAGTGGCGGCCTGCGGTGTCGAGCTCTTGCAGGTCATCGCGAAAGAGAAGGCCCTGCCGCTGCGAAGCGCCCGCGTGAAGATCTCGGGGATGATGGATCGCTCGCGGCCGGTCCGAACCGACTTCGCCCTCTTCAACTCGGTTCATCTCGACTTCGAGCTCGAAGGCGTCAGCGAGCGGCAGAGCACGGAGCTCATCGAGGCGTTCAAGAAAAGATGACCGCTCTACGGAACGGTCGCAGTTGCGACCCCGGAGGTTCAGATTACGTTCAAGGCTCGCGAGGCCGGGCGGCGATCTTAGGGAGAGAGTATTGGAGAGGCTTCCCCTCCCGGTTCGGTCGGTCGCGCAGCGACCGCTCAAGGTGTCCACTTGACCGCCAACTGGCTCTTGGAGCTCGCGTGACCTTGAGCTAGAAGCTGGCTGCGTATGAGCGAACCGATCTTCCACGTCGACGCCTTCACCGACCGGCCGTTCGCAGGCAACCCCGCGGCCGTCTGTTTCATCGGCGAAGACCGCGCGGACTCCTGGATGCAGAACGTCGCGCGCGAGATGAACCTCGCCGAAACCGCATTCCTTCGGCCGAACGGTCCGAACTGGAGCCTGCGCTGGTTCACACCCTCGATGGAGGTCGATCTCTGCGGCCACGCGACGCTCGCTTCGGCTCACGTTCTCTGGGAATCCCGGCGGGCGGCTGCCGACGCGACTCTTCGCTTCGACACGAGGAGCGGCCTTCTTTCGGCTTCTCGCCGCGGCGAGGACATCGAGCTGGATTTCCCCGCGGAGCCGGCGACTCCGAGCCCGGCGCCGCAGGATCTGCTCGACGCCCTGGGAATCCCAGCGCCGCTGTACTCGGGCCGCAATCGTCTCGACGACTTGATCGAGGTCGCGACCGAGAAGGAAGTTCGATCGCTGCAGCCCGACTTTCGAAAACTCGAGGCGGCCTGCGCCGGTTCCCGCGGAGTGATCGTCACTGCCAGGAGCGACGACCCGCACTTCGATTTCGTCTCGAGATTTTTCGCTCCGGCTGCCGGAATCGACGAGGACCCGGTCACCGGATCCGCCCACTGCTGCCTCGGCCCGTTCTGGTCGCCGCGGCTCCAGAAGAAGGAGCTGCGGGGGTATCAGGCTTCCGCGCGCGGAGGAACGGTGACCGTGCGCATGAACGGCTCGCGGGTCATGCTCGGCGGCCGGGCGGTGACGGTCGCCTGCGGCAGCCTGGCCTGATCCTTCCCCCGCCGGCCTCCGCCGGTCCGCGTGATACAATGTTTTTATTGTGACTTCCGGAAGAGGGCCGCGGAATCGAGTCCGGAGGGCATCTCGACCCGCCGAACCCGCAGGCGAGCTCCTCCGGTCGACTCGCGAGCGCGCTCACCTCTCTCAGCACGAGCTCGCTCTGCGTCTGGGCTGCACGCAGCAGGCGGTCGCGCAGGCCGAGCGTCGGCAGAGCAATCCCACTCTCGCTTTCATCCGCCGATGGGTAAAGGCCTGCGGCGGGACTTTGTCGCTGCGGATCCGCTGGCGATCGTCCTGACGGACGCCGCCATTCCCCGCCCGCGACCCGATTCGGACACGCGGCTCGCGCGCCGCCATACCTGCTAAGCTTCCCGCTTCATCGAGAAACGGCCCGCGCCGAGCGAGCCGACGAAGGAGGTCGAGATGTCCAGTCTTCCTCCGGAACCTCCCCCGCCTGCGCCGACACCGGCTGGTCTCCCCTGGGAAGAACGCGACCGCCGCGGTTTCTTCCCGGCGCTCCTGGATACGATGGGGCTCTTCGTCTCGCGGCCGGACGAAGCCTGGTCCCGGACGCGACTGGCCGGAGACCTCGCGTCGCCCCTGCTGTTCGGAATCATCGTCGGCTGGTTTTCGCTGGCGCTCCACCGGATTCTCCATGCGGTCCTCGGGTTTCCCGTTGTGCCGGGAGTCTGGGCGCGCCGGTTCGAATGGATGGAACGCTACGGGCATGGCGGGCTCGTGGCTCACCTCATCCTGCTCCCCTTCGTCCTCGCCGTCGGCCTCTTCATCGCCGCCGCGATCCTTCACTTCTGTTGTCTCATCGTCGGAGCGTTGACGGCGTCGCCTTCCGGCTTCGAGGGCACCTTCCGCGTCGTCTCCTATTCCCACGTTTCGAGTCTCGCCGCCATCGTTCCGTTCGTAGGAGGGCTCGCGGCGTTGGTCTGGTGGGTGATCCTCGCGGTCATGGGGATCCAGCGGCTGCACCGGACGACGCAGGGCAAGGCGATTGCCGCCGTGTTGATACCGATCCTCGTCTGCTGCGGCTGCATCCTGGTCGTGGCGCTGCTCGTCGGCGCAGCGATCTTCACCCGAATGCATCACTGAGGCGCGATGGCTCGCACATCGGACCCGTGGCTGGGAATCTACGCCGGCGCTGTCTCCCTCCTGCTCGTCGGAGCCGCTCCGATGGCGGAGAGCGCCGCCTCCTTGATGCCGTCCTGTCCGTTTCGTACCGTCACGGGACTTCCCTGTCCCACCTGCGGCGCGACGCATGCGGTCGTCGCGCTCTCCCGGCTCAATTGGGGCAGCGCACTCGCGGCCAACCCTCTCGTGACGATCGGCGCGCTCGCGTTGATCCTGGGGGGTCTGGCCGCGGCAACCGCCGCGCTGCTTGGACGTCCTCTGCAAGAGCCTCGTTGGGGTCCCGCGTCGCGATGGTCGGCCCTTCTTCTCGTCCTGCTCAACTGGGTCTGGGTGCTCGCTCACTGCGTGAGCCCTCGCTTCCCGTTCTCGACCGCGGGCTGACCCGGCCGACGTCGTGACGCAACTCGCGCTGCGGTTCCCCGGACATCAGATCGCGTACTGGGCGAATCGGTTCGCCGATGCGTCGAGCGACGACGACGCTATCGCGATCGGATCCCGCATGCGGGCGGAAGGTTTCCTCACGAAGACCGACCTGCTGCGGATCTCCGCCTGGAAGAGTCCGCGCAGCCGAAGGCACGTCGCGAGAAACGAGGAAGAATTCGTGCGCGCGGCGACGCGGACGGCGCTTTCGACGCGCGACGAGAGGCTCCGCATCGAGGTCTTGACGCTTCTCCGGGGAGTGGATTGGCCGACGGCGTCGGTGATTCTGCACTTCGGCCATGTCGACCCCTACCCGATCCTCGACATCCGAGCGCTCTGGTCGCTGGGAGTCGCGTCGCCGCCTGTCTACGACTTTCCGTTCTGGTGGGAGTACACGGAAGTCTGCCGACGCGTTGCGCGGCGTTATTCGTGTACGATGCGGGTTCTCGACCGCGCCCTCTGGCAGTACTCGAAAGAGCGGCAGCGGAAACCGTCTCGGTCATCCGGGACGCGGTCCTTCGCGAGGAGGTCGACGCGATGATCCTGACCTGTCCTTCCTGCGGAAAGAAGAATCGATCGCCGGCGCATCGCCTCGCCGAGAGCGGGCGATGCGGAGCGTGCAAAACTGAGATCTCGCCGGTGACCAGACCAATCGATGCCGACCCCGAAACCTTCCGCGAGATCACCGAGAGCGCTTCGGCACCGGTCCTCGTCGATTTCTGGGCGGCCTGGTGCGGCCCTTGCCGCATGGCGGCTCCGGAAGTCGAGCGGACGGCCGCGGAGATGGCGGGACGGGCGCTCGTCTTGAAGGTCGACACGGAGAAGTTCCCGGAGCTTGCCGCGCAGTTTCGCGTGCAGGGAATCCCGTACTTCGTCGTGTTGAAGGGAGGCCTGATCGTCTTTCAGCACGCGGGAGTCATTCCCGCCGCGAGACTGAAAGAGGCTCTCGTCCGCGCCGGCGCTTCCGCGGCATGAGCGCCAGCCGAGCCGTTGCTCCGCAGACGAGACCGAGAGAGCATCGCCGGCCACCCGGACCCAAAGGGCGCTTTCTCGTCGGAAGTCTGCCTGACTTTGCTCGAGACGTTCTCGGCTTCTTCACCGAGTGCATCCGCGAGCACGGCGACTTCGTGCGCTTCCGCATCCCCGGCTACGAGATCTTCATTCTGCACCGCCCCGAAGACATCGAGACGGTCTTGCTCACCCAGCGGGCCAATTTCATCAAGCATCGTTTTTTCTGGCGTCATGTCACCGCGATCTTCGGCAATGGTCTGCTGACGAGCGAGGGGGAATTCTGGCTCCGCCAGCGCCGGCTCGCCGCTCCCGCGTTCCATCCGGATCGGATCGCCGCTTATGGGGATGTGATGGTCCGTTTCGCCGATCGCCTCGCCGCCGGCCGGCGAAACGGCGAGACCCGGGACCTGCATCCGGACATGATGCGGTTGACGATGGAGATCGTCTCGAAGACGCTCTTCGACGTCGAGATCGAGGAGGAGATCGAAGAGATCGGACGGTCGTTCGATCTCGTCATCCGCGAAATCGCGGGGCGCTTCCGGCGTCCGATCAAGATCGCGGACATGATTCCGACCCCTGGAAACCTGCGCTACCGTCGGGGCGTCGCGCGGCTGAACAAGCTCGTCCGGCGCATTCTCCGCGAGCGGAGCGATCGGCCGGGAGACCGGGGCGATCTGCTTTCGATGCTGCTCGAGGCGCGCGACGACGACGGCCGGCCCATGTCCGAGAAGCAGCTGCGCGACGAGCTGATCACACTCTTTCTGGCCGGCCACGAGACGACGGCGATCGCGCTCTCCTGGGCCTTTTTCCTGCTCGCTCGCAATCCCGAGGCCCAGGAGCGTCTCGGCCGCGAGGTCCTGGCGGCGACGGACGGGCGTCCGTTTCGGGCCGCCGACCTTCCCCGCTTGCCCTTCGCCGAGGCCGTGATCAAAGAAGCCCTGCGTCTCTATCCTCCGGCGTATGTCATCGGCCGCGAGGCGCTGAAGGACTGTGTCATCGGCGACTACGCGATCCCGGCGGGCGCCACGATCTACATGTCCCCCTGGGCGCTTCATCGCGACGGAAGATGGTTCGATGAGCCCGAGCGCTTTCAACCCGAACGGTGGCTCGACGGAAGCACCGCGCGGCTTCCCAAGTACGTCTACCTCCCTTTCGGAGGCGGGCCGAGGATCTGCATCGGCGAACGCTTCGCGATGATGGAAGCGATTCTCGTCCTGGCGACGATCCGGCGCCGCTTTCGGCTCGAGATGGCGGGGCCGGACCCGATGCCGTTCCCTTCGATCACTCTTCGCCCGGATGGCGGACCGATCATGAAGGTCGTCGCGGAACGGGAAACGGCTATTTGAGGCCGGTGGCTCCCAAGCGCGCCAGGGCCACGCGCGCGAGCTCGCTCGCCTTTTCGATCTTGATCGGTTCCGGGTCGGGGCCTCCGACGCTCACGCGCAGATACGAGTTTCCCTTGAGAGCATAGAGAGCTCCGCTCACCGGATTCGAAATCCAGAAAGCGGCATCGCCGACCCCGCCCACCGGGTGCGGCGGCGTCTCCTTTTCGCCTTTCTCCGGCCGATGTGTCTCATCGCGCTCTTCTCCGTCGGCAAACATCTTCTCCCACCTTGCCCGAGGGTCGTGGGCCGATGCGCCCGTCCCCCGGCGTGTCAGCTCGAGGCTGATCGACCTGTCGAATGGCTCGACCCGGTAGAAGCAGTCGAGGATCGCGAAGCCGTCGGACTCGCGAGCCGAGGTCTTGGTCTCCTGAACCGAAGCTCTTTGGATGCGTGCGACCTCCGACTTCGTGAGGTAACCGCAAGCGTCGGCCTTCGCGGGCTCCGCGGCGATCATGACGAGAGCCGCGAGAGCCTCGGCCGCAATGGCGGCGAGAAATGCTCCGATGGCGAGGCGAGGCTTCATCTCTTCATCCTGGAGACGGCGCCGCTAGCGAAAGCGGCGCCGTCCCTTCCGATGTGGCGGACTCTACCTTGCCGCCAGCGCCGTGGACGCGGTCCAAATGGAGATCGGTCCGGCGCTCAAGTTGACGACCTTCAGCAAGTAGACCCCTGTCGCGCTGACCGGCGTTTCGAGCGTCGCGTATCCGGCTGAGCTGTTGGCGACCGCGACCGTGGCTCCCGATGGGCTGATCAAGACGAGCTGAATCGGAACATTCGTCGACGCCTGAGCGACGAAGGAGAGCGCGAGCGTGCCGGGGGTCACGGAGATGTTGTGAACCGTCTGCCCCACGGCGGCGAGAGCGTCGGTGAGCTCGTCGGTCTTTGCCGGACCGACCGGGGGTTGATCGTTCGAGGTCGCCGTCTCGAGGCAAATCTGGTCGACGTAGGCGGCTCCCGAAAGGTTCTTGAGCTCGAGAACGTGGCTTCCGGGCGCCAGAAGATCGTAGCGCGCGGAGGCTGCGAATTGCGGATGCCGCAAGGAACCGGCGGAGCCGTTGTAGGAGATCGTTCCGCGCGCCGATCCGTCCAGAAAGACAGACCCGCTGCCGCCCTGCGGGCTCTTCGCGTAGTGATAGATGACCGCTCCCGTCTTTCCGACTGGCACGTCGAACTTCAGAGAAAAGCCGTCGTCGGGACTGTTGCCGGTGTGAAGCCGGAAGTGGCCTCCGCTCGCATTGGGATCCGAAAGCTTGTGCCAGCCGTTGGAATACCGGATCTGCGGACTGTCGTCTTCGAGACAAAGGGTCGTCACGACTGGAGCGCAGGCCGCGTTGCCGGAGACGACGTACGTTCCGTTCGCCGTTCCGTCGATGAGGCTCGTGGAGCGTTCGGTCACGCTCGCCGTCCCCGCGAACGTGCGTCCATAGATCTCGCCGAGGATGTCCGCCGGTGCGGGACTGCCGACCGCGTTCTTCGGCACGACGATGAGCACGGTGCCGTCCTGCAGGTGCACGCCCGCGGCAGCTCCGATCTTGTGCTCGATCGGATTGCCGAGCACCAGTCCGATGACCTGAACCTCGATCGTTCCGTATTCGTACGTGATGGCTCCGGTCGCATCGGAATTCATGCCCACGTAGTAGAGGCCGGTAAACGGGATGTTCGGCACGCCGGGACCGTTCGGGTAAGCCCAGATCACGCGCCACTGTCGATTCGGCAGGGTCGCCGCGACGTTCGCGTTGACCATCATCGTGAATTCCAGGTCCTC
>DATDNV010000209.1:0-11724 GCA_036518075.1 Thermoanaerobaculia bacterium | reverse complement strand
CCGGCCGCATTCCCGGGGATGCGGTTCCCGCCCAGCCGCCCGCCGGCTGGTCCGGCACTTTCCAGGATTCGATGAGCGTCGACGCTCCGAGCTCCGGCTCCATGCCTTCGCCCCAGACTTCCTGTGGACCGGGTACGCGAGAAGGCTTCCGTCCCACGTTGGGGAAGAATTCGGGCGGCGGGGGCGGGGCCGTCAGGCCGCGCGAAGCGCGCGCCTCGCGCGTGAGCTTGTCGGCGAGGATGACGTAACGGGGAGTGCGCCGTTCGCCGTAATACTTTTCGAGGGCCTGATAGATGCGGACTTCGGGCGCGACGCCCGCGAACACCTTGCGTCCCGTGACGAAGAACAGCTCGTCGAGGATCCGCAAGTCGCCGGGGTCGCGCAAGGCGAGCTTGAGGTAGTTCTCGCCCCTCTCGTAAGGAATCGCTCCGTGCTTGATGGCGAACTTCGCGGGAAGGGCGGCGATGATCACGGCGGAAATGTTGTCCAGCACTCGCCAGGGAACGTATTCACAGCCGTGTTGAAGAGCCAGCGTGTTCCCGAGCCCGTCTTCGTCGACCGAGCCGCGTTCGAGCAGAAGCGTGCCCAGCCGGCCTCCGGCGAACTGCTGCACGCCGAGGGCCCGGGCGAGGTTGTTCTCCGTGACGAGGTTTGCTTGCACCAGCAGCTGACCGAGTCTTGCCATCGCGTCGATCCATTATCGCGTACGCAGCGGCCGAAACGACGCTTCCGAAACACTGACCCCTTTCGACTTTCGCAGTTCTCGGAGGACCAGAACCGAAGTCGTCCCGGAAGGAGAGGCTCTCGAAGGGGGGCAACCCCTCGGGGCCTCCGCCCCGTGCTAGATTGCGATTGATGGTCAAGGTCGCGTTCCTTGCCGTGGCGCTGAGCGCCCTGCTTCTCCCGGCAAATGCCGGCGGGGCTCCGGTCAGCGCCGGGCCGACTCCGGCAGCCACTCCCGGAGACGGGCTGCGCGAAGCCCGGAAGAATTTCCTGAAAGCGCGAAGCGCCGTCTCCGACGGACGGTTCCGGGAAGCCCTCGAGCTCTACCGCCATGTGATCGAGGCCCTCCCCGATGACGCCGTCGTGCGGTATGAGTACGCTCAGTTACTGAGGGACCTGAACGTTCCGGACGAGGCCACCCGTCAGGCCCGGGAAGCCGTCCGGCTCGATCCCTCACTGCCCGAAGCGCACCGCCTGCTCGGAAACCTGGAGCTCGCCGCTGCGGAGAAGGATCCGGCCCGGCTCGACCGCGCCGTTGCCGAGCTCCGCAAAGCGCACGAGCTCGTTCCCTACGACGCCTCGGCCACCGCCTCGCTCGCCCGGGCCTTGTTGACCCACGGTCAGGCGGCAGAGGCCGCGAAGCTGCTCGACGACGTTCCCGAGTCTCGAACACAGCCGGCTCTGATGCGTCTGGCCGCCGAGGCGCGGGCCCGCAGCGGCCGCACGCGGGATGCGGAGGAGCTTTACTCGGCGCTGCGCGAGGCGGATCCCAACGATCGCGAGGTCACCGCCGCGCTCATCGATCTCTACGAGGAAGAGGATCGCCTGGACGAGGCCCTCCAGCTGCTCCACGAGATGGAGACCAAGGACCCGGAGAATGCCGCGGTCTCGGAGCGGATCACCATCGATCTGGCCCGCGCCGGCCGATTCGACGAGGCGGAGAAGCGCGCGCGAGAGCTGGCTGCCGGTCGGCCCGAGAACCGGGCGGTGCGGCGGCTGCTCGCCCAGGTTCTCTTCGAAAAAGGAGACGCCAAATCAGCGGAGAAGATCCTGCGCGACCTCGTCACCTCCGATCCCGAGGACGAGCAGACGAGGCGAGCGCTCATCGACGTCCTCATCCGGGACCGCAAGTTCGACGAAGCGCGTCCGCTCCTCGAGGAGAGCCGGAAACGGACGGCCGCGGATCCGAAGACGAGGGCCGAGGCCTGGCCGACCGTGGAGGCGGGCTATATCGCTTTTCTGCAGCGCAACTACTCCGAGTCGAAGAGGGTTCTGGAGCCCGTGGCGCTGACGAGCTCAGGCGGCACCGCCCGAGCGACCCGAATCCTCCTCGGCATCGCTCGAGAGGAAGAGGACGCTTCGACGGGTCTTGCCCGAGCCCAGACCGCCGCTGCGGCGGAGCCCGACAATCCCGAGTGGACGACAGCGGTGGCGGAGTTCCAGATCCGCTCCGGCGACAAGAAGACCGGCGAGGACGCGCTCAACAAGCTTGCCGCATCCGACGATCTCGAGCGTATTCTCGGCTCGGCGGACGCCTACGCGCGCCTGAAGGACTTCAACTCTGCGATCCGGATTTCCCGCCGCGCGGCGGCGCGATTCCCCGACAGCACCGAGGCGCTCTTCCGGCTCGGTTCGAGCCTGGAGCGCGGAGGCCAGGTTGCCGAGTCGGAGAAGGTGTTTCTTCAGATCCTGAACAGGAAGCCCAACGACGCGGCGACGCAGAACTATCTCGGGTACATGTGGGCGGACCGCAACGTCAACCTCGACCGGGCCAAAGAACTTCTGGAGAAGGCGGTCGCGAGAGAGCCGCGCAACGGCGCATTCCAGGACTCCCTGGGATGGGCCTATTTCCGACTGGGCCGCCTGGACGACGCGGAGCAGAGGTTGATCCTCGCCCGCCGCACCGATCCCGATGACGCTACGATCGAGGAGCACATGGGAGACATCCTCGAAAAGAAAGGCAACGCCGCCCAGGCGATCGTCCACTGGGAGCGTGCGTTGACGCTGAAGCCGGACGAGCCGGACAAGCTTCGCCAGAAGCTCGCGAGGGCGAAGAAGTAGCCGAACCGCGCGGTCGTCTCGCGAGAAACTCCGAACCGCGCCGTGCCGAGGCCGGGACGCTTCCTCCGATCGCTGTCACTCCTCGAGCTTCAGGTCGTCGCGTGAACTCAGCGCGAATTCTCACCGGCCTCTCGTTGGCGGCCCTCGCCGGAATTCTTTGGAATGGCTGCGCCTCGGCTCCGCGGGCGGTGGGTCCCCGCGACTTCGCTCCGGCGAATGAGGAGGCGCGCCGCCGCTCGCTCGACGCCTGGAAGGAGGCGCTCCGGCGCGCCGATTCGCTCCCGTCTTCGCGACTGCTCTACGACCTGAAATACAGCAAAGGGGCGATCCGGTCCTCCGGCACGCTCGCGGTCGTCGCGCGGCGCAACGGGGAGGTCACGGCGACGGCAACCGGACCGTTCGGAACGCCGATGGGCGACTACCGAGACGGCGCATTCCACATCAAGAACGAACAACCCTTTCGGCTCGATCCTCGATTGTTCCACGGCATGCTCGCCGGTGTCTGGAAAGGCGGCGCGCCGGAGGTCGTGGGCGCGGATGGCGGAGAAAGTCTCCTGCGGTGGGAAACCTCCGAGGGACTTGTCATCGAAGGTGTTCTCGATATTGCCGCCGCCAGGCTCACCTCTCTTCACGCGGGCGGTCCTCAGGGAGAGCTCTCGATCGCGTTTCCGGGGCCGTTCGAGCCCTGGCCCACAGTCATCGAGATCGTCAGCGAAAAGACCGGGCAGGCATTGCGTCTGAAGAGGGACCTGGTCGAGCCGATACAGTAGCTATCAGCTATCAGCTGACAGCTTTCAGCCAGAACGTCAGATTCGAGAGGTTGGTTAGGGTCTCGTCGTACGGCTTCAGTCCAACTCCCGCTCTATATCAGAACTGATATATCTGCTCGTCAGCTGAGAGCTGAGAGCTGAGAGCTGAGAGCTGAGAGCTATTCCTCCCACGCCGCCCCGATGAGCAAGTAGCCCGCGCAGGCCGAAGCGCCGTCGTAGGCCGCGAGGACCTGCAGAACGGTCCCGCTGAGCGCGCCGCGGGACGCTTCGAGTGTTGCCTGAATCGCCGCGAGGAGAAGCGGAAGGAGCAGGGGAAACGAAATCAGGATGAACAGAACGTTTCGCTGCGACGCCCGCGCGACGAGCGCCGAGAGGAAGGTGGATACGACGGCGAGCCCCAGTCCCGCGAGAAGAAGGACCAGAACGAGCTCGCCGGGCGAAGACACCGTCCACTCGAGCAGGATGGCGAAACCGGGGACGACCACCGCGGAGATCGCCAGGAAGAGGCAGTAGTTGAAGAGTGTCTTCCCGGCGAGCAACACGGGCGCCGACACGCTCTTGCGAAGGGCCAGTGCGGTCCCCATCTCCTCTTCGCGGACGTAAGCCCGCGGCAGCCCGGTCGCCGCGGAGAAAAAGAGGATGACCCAGAGCAGCGCGGCGGAGACCGCCCCCCGCGCTTCCGGCGGGACGCCGATGGGTCCCACCGCGTACGAGACCAGAGTGAGCGCCGTCGCCGCGAAGAAGAAGACCGATGCGAGAGCGATCCTGCGGCGCAATTCCTGGGACGCGTCTTTGCCCGCGACCGCCCAGACTCTCGCAAGCACGCGGCCGGTCCTCGTCGGGTCATCGGTCGTCTCTCGCGCCAGTCGGTCCTCCGGCCGCGGAGAAGACAGATCGCGGCCGGCTTCGGGGGGAACTCGCGTCGTCATCGGCCGAGCGAAAGAGTCTGATCCGGCTGGACGAAATCGCGCTCGTCGTTCGAGGCGAGAAAGACGGCGCCGTTCCGGCGTCGGGCCGCGATGAGCCGCGCGACCAGCTCCCTCCCCGAAACGTCCAGACCTGCCATGGGCTCGTCGAGCAGCAGGATCGGCGGATCGAACAAGGTCGCGAATGCGACGCGGAGGCGCTGCTTCATTCCGGTCGAGAACCCCCCGACGCGCTGGTCGGCCGCATAGGCGAGGTCGACCTCTTCGAGCCGTCGCCCGATCTCTCCACGATCGGCGTGCGCCCCGGCCGCCCGCCGAAAGAACGTCAAATTCTCGAGGGCTGTCAGGTCCTCGTAGAGGTTCAGGTCCTGTCCGGCCCATCCGACGGCCAGGCGAAGCGGCTCGCCCGAGAGCCGGGCTCCCGCTCGCTCGACTCGGACGGTCCCCTCATCCGGCCGCAGCAGGCCCGCGAGGATCTTCAGGAGCGTCGTCTTGCCGCTTCCGTTTCTTCCGGCGACCGCGGTCAATCCGGACTCTGCCCGAAGAGAGAGCCGAACGAAGAGAGGAGGACCGCCGTAGGACTTCGCCAGATCGCGAGCCTCGATCGCGGTCGAAGACACAATCTGTAGACAATAGCGAGAGGAAGGAGCAAGGAGCAAGGAGAGAAAGGGATCCGCCGAGCCTGGTTCTTTAGATTCCTGGCTTCCGCTTCCTTGCTAACTTGTCCTTGCTTCCTGCTGCTTTTGGTATGATCCCGCGACTAAATGGTCGAATCGTCCTCGGCGCCTGGGGCAATCCGGGTCAAGCCCTTTGCAGCGCCGAAGAAATTTCCGGAAACGACGAATTGAAGGAGATTGGGATGTTCAAGCGCTTGTCCTTTGCTTTGATGATCGGAGTCCTGGCAATTACCGTGGCCGCCTGCGGAGGCCGCAAAGAAGACGAGGAAGAGGAGGCGCCTCCCGCCAAGCCCGCCGCCTCGACCGCGGGCGCTCCTGCCGCGGCTCCAGCGGCCGCTCCGGCAGCCCCTGCTGCGGCCGCTCCGGCAGGCGGCGCAACCCTGACCGGCAAGGTGACCTTCGCCGGAACGGCTCCCGCCAACGAGCTGATCAAGATGGATGCGGACGCCTACTGCAAGGCGGCGCACTCGACTCCGGTCTATGGCCAGGAGGTCGAGGTCAACGGCAACGGCACGCTGAAAGACGTGATCGTGTTCGTCAAATCGGGAGTGACCGCCTCGTATCCTCCTCCGACCGATCCGGTGACGCTCGACCAGAGCGGCTGCCAGTACCACCCCCACATTTTCGGAATCCAGGCGGGCCAGCCTCTTCGGATCCTCAACAGCGACGGCACGCTCCACAACATCCACGCGCTGCCGAAGATCAATACCGAGTTCAACATCGGCCAGCCCTTCCAGAAGATGGAGACGATCAAGAAGTTCGATAAGGCCGAGGTGCCGCTGCGTTTCAAGTGCGACGTGCACAAGTGGATGGGCGCGTACTGCGGCGTCTTCACGCATCCCTTCTTCGCGGTGACCAACGACCAGGGAACCTTCGAGATCAAGAACCTGCCGCCGGGCAACTACGTGATCGAGGCCTGGCAGGAGAAGTACGGGGCGCAGGACCAGAATCTGACGGTCTCGGGGACGGAAGGGAAAACGCTCGACTTCGCCTTCAAGGGCTGAGCGGGGCGGGGAGGCGGCGTGACTTTCCGCAAGATTCTTCGGACAGGGTGGCTTGCCCTTCTCGGTGCCTTCGCCCCGGCCTTCGCCGGGGCGCTTCCTTTTTGGATGAAGCTTCCCGAAGGGGTTTCGAGTTTCAGCGCCGACATCGACTGGCTGTTCCGGCTCATCCTCTGGATCACGGGCATCATCTTCCTGGTCGTCGAAGCGATCCTCGTGATTTTCCTCATTCGCTACCGCCACCGGGAAGGGCGCCGCGCGCACTACACACACGGCAACAACCGGCTGGAGGTGATCTGGACGATCGTTCCGGCGGTGATCTGCGTCGTTCTCGCGCTGCTGTCGCGGCGGCTTTGGGCCGACATCAAACAGCGGATGCCGGAGGACGCGATGCAGGTGGAGGTCACCGCGGAGCAATTCGCCTGGAACATCCGCTATCCGGGGCCCGACGGGAAGTTCGGAACCGGGGACGACATCGTGACGCTCAATCAGTTTCACTTTCCGGTCGGAAAGAAGGTCGTCGTCAGCCTTCACTCCAAGGACGTGATTCACTCGTTCTTCCTCCCGGAGTTTCGCGTCAAGCAGGACGCGGTCCCCGGGATGACCACGAAGGTGTGGTTCGACGCCGCGCGGGTGGGCCAGTGGGAGATCGCGTGCGCGGAGCTGTGCGGGCTGGGGCACTATCGCATGAAGGGGTTCCTGACGGCGGACTCGCCCGAAGATTTTGAGAAGTGGCTGGCGGAGCAGGCGGCGTCCAACGCCCCGCCGCCTCCGGCGGCCGCCGCGGCGCCGGCAGCTCCTGCTCCGGCTCCCGAGGAGGCGAAGAAAGGTTCATGAGCAGCACACCCTTGCCGGGAATCCATCCGGCCCCCGCTGTCCCGCACGTACCGGCTCACGCGCCGGGGGTTCACCCCGAGCCGACGTCGTTCTGGCGCAAGTACATCTTCTCGACCGATCACAAGGTGATCGGCAAGCAGTACCTCTTCTACTCGCTCTTCATGCTCGTCATCGGCGGTTTTCTCGCGGGGCTGGTGCGCTGGCAGCTCGCCTGGCCGGGCAAACCGATCACGTTCATGGGCAAACTGTTTCCGGAAGGAATGCCCAACGGGCAGATGCTGCCAGAGTTCTACAACTCGCTCTTCACGATGCACGCGACGATCATGATCTTCTTCGCGATCATGCCGATCCTGATCGGCGCGTTCGGAAATTTCGTGATTCCCATCCAGATCGGCGCGCGCGACATGGCATTTCCGCGCCTGAACCTGGCTTCGTTCTGGGTCGCGGTCCCGGCGGCCGTCGTGATCCTCTGGTCGTTTTTCGTGACGGGCGGCGCGGCGCAGTCGGGATGGACGTCCTACGCGCCCCTCTCGGCGGTTCAGCCGAAGGGTCAGACTCTCTGGCTCCTCGCGCTGCTGATTCTGGGCATTTCGTCGCTCCTCTCCGCGGTCAACTTCATCACGACGATCATCAACATGCGGGCGCCGGGGATGACGTTCTTCCGGTTGCCGCTGACGGTCTGGGCCCTCTTCATCACGGCCATCCTGCTGCTTCTGGCGCTCCCGGTCCTGTCGGGCGCGATGATCATGCTGCTCTTCGACCGGGTCCTCGGCACGACCTTCTTCCTGCCGTCCGGTCTCGTCATATCCGGCAACGCCCTGACCAACGCCGGAGGAGGGCAAGCGCTCCTCTGGCAGCACCTGTTCTGGTTCTTCGGACACCCCGAGGTCTACATCATGATCCTGCCCGCGATGGGGATCACCTCGGAGATCCTGCCGGTCTTCGCGCGCAAGCCGATCTTCGGCTACCGCGCGATGGCCTACTCGATCATGGGCATCGCGGGCCTCGGCTGGATCGTGTGGGGACACCACATGTTCCAGAGCGGCATGAACCCGATCCTCGGCACGACCTTCATGATCTCGACGATGGTCATCGCGGTTCCCTCGGCGATCAAGACGTTCAACTGGCTCGGGACCCTGTGGGGAGGCGTGATTCATTTCACCACGCCGATGCTGTGCGCGCTCTCCTTCGTCGCGATGTTCGTCATCGGCGGACTCTCGGGAGTGTTCATGGCGTCGACTCCCGTCGACGTCTTCATCCACGACACGTACTTCATCGTCGGCCACATCCACTACGTTCTCTTCGGCGGCTCCCTCTTCGGCGCCTTCGCGGGGATCTATTACTGGTACCCGAAGATGTTCGGGCGGATGATGAACGAGCGCTGGGGGAAGATTCACTGGTTTCTCACGTTCGTGACGTTCAACTTCATCTTTTTTCCGATGCACTTTCTCGGCATGCGCGGCATGCAGAGGCGGATCTACGACTACTCGCAGTACGCGCACCTGAAGGGTCTGCAGCCGATGAACCAGTTCATGACGATCTCCCTGTTCGTCCTCGGAGCGGCGCAGGTCATTCTGGTTCTCAACTTCTTCCTGTCGATGCGGCGCGGGCGCGTGGCCGGCGCGAACCCCTGGCGCGCGAACACACTGGAGTGGCAGACGTCATCCCCGCCGCCGCACTCGAATTTCGACGCGATCCCGACCGTCTATCGCGGGCCGTACGAATACAGCGCTCCGGGCCGCGCGGACGACCACTGGCCCCAGAACGAGCCGCCGAGCGGCGCGGCCCCGGTCTCGGCGCACGGATAGCCGGTGAATCTCGGTCTCCATCGTTTCGCCGTCGTCGTCGCGGTCGCGACGCTCCTCTTGATCGCGGCGGGCGGCCTCGTCACGTCGACCGAGTCGGGTCTTTCGGTTCCTGACTGGCCGACCACGTACGGGCAGAACCCGTTCACGTTCCCGGTCTCGAAGTGGGTGGGAGGAATTCGCTTCGAGCATACGCATCGGCTGATCGCTTCGACGGTCGGGCTCCTGATGGTGGTCCTGGCGGTCTGGCTCGCGCGGAAAGAGCCTCGCGCCTGGGTGCGCCGGTTGGGCTCCGCGGCGCTCGCGACGGTCGTGGCGCAGGGAGTCCTCGGAGGTCTAACCGTCCTGTTTCTTCTTCCCACCGCCATTTCGGTGGCGCACGCCTGCCTCGCTCAGACCTTCTTTTGCCTGGCCGTCACTCTCGCCGTGGTGACCTCGCCCGCCTGGGTCGAGGCGCGCCCGACGAAGGGAGATCGAATTGGACGCGTGGCCGCGGCCACGGTCGCCGTCGTCTTCCTGCAGCTTCTGGCGGGCGCGGTCATGCGGCACACGAAGGCAGGCCTCGCGATTCCGGATTTCCCGCTCGCCTTCGGACGCGTCGTTCCTCCGCTCACGAGCTTTCCTGTCGCGATTCACTTCGCGCACCGCGTCGGCGCCGTGGCGGTCCTCTCTCTCGCGGCCGCGTGCCTGGTCGAGGCGCGGCGCTCGCGCCGGGCGGGGCTCAAGCGCGCCGCTTTACTCCTCGGCTCCCTGGTCGTGGTCCAGATCGGCCTCGGCGCGTTGACGGTCCTCTCGCGCAAGGACGTCGCGCTGACGACGGCGCACGTGGCTGTCGGCGCTCTGGTGCTCGGTTCTTCTCTCGTCCTCGCGCTTCAGTCGCGCCGGACCGTCCGGTTGCGAGCGGTCACGCGCCCGGCGGATGATGCGGCGCATCACTCGCGGCCGCGGGTAGTCTCGAGATGAGCCAGGCCACCACGGCGATTGCCGTCCCTTCGGCGCGCTTCGCGGATTTCCTGGAGCTCACCAAGCCGCGCATCACCTTTCTCGTCCTGGTGACGGCCGCCGTGGGCTACGCGGTCGGTCTGCGAGGCCCTTTCGAGCCGGCGGTTTTCGCCGCGTTGATGGCCGGAACGGCGTTCGTGTCCGGCGGCGCCTCCGCGCTCAACCAGTACGCCGAGAGGGAAACCGACGCGCGGATGCAGCGAACGCGCCATCGGCCTCTGCCGGCCGGGAGGATTGCTCCGGTCAGCGCTCTCGCCTTCGGCCTTCTGCTCTCTGCCGCCGGCCTGGGTCTTCTTGCGGGCGTCAACGGACTGACCTATTTCCTGGGGATCGGGGCACTCGGCAGCTACGTTCTCCTCTATACGCCGCTCAAGCGCGTGACCTCGCTCTGCACGGTCGTCGGGGCCGTGCCGGGCGCCATTCCGCCGCTGATGGGCTGGGCAGCCGCGCGCGGGTCTCTGGACGCCGCGGGCTGGATGCTCTTCACGATTCTCTTTCTCTGGCAGCTGCCGCACTTTCTCGCGATCGGCTGGATGTATCGCGAGGACTACGCGCGAGCAGGCTTTCCGATGCTGACGGTCCTCGACGCCGACGGCCGGGCAACGGCGCGGCAGGCGATGCTCTACTGCGCGGCGCTCCTGCCCGTCACGGTGGCGGCCGGCGTGCTCTCCCGTGCCGGCGTCGTCTATCTCGCCGGGGCGGCGCTTCTCGGCCTCTCTTTTCTCGGCGGTTCGGTTCGCTTCGCGCGGGCCAAGTCGGCCTCTGCGGCTCGCCGGCTGTTTGCGATCTCGATCGTGTATTTGCCGGCTCTCCTCGCTTTGATGGTGTTTGACCGATGAAGACGATGAGTCAGGGCCTCGCCAACGGACGGATCCTGATGTTTCTCGTGCTGGTCATGGCGATCCTGTTTTTCGGATCGATCCTGTTCATCGTTTCCCGCGTGTAAAGGAGTCTTCGACGATGAGTTCCACCGAAGCGGCCGAAGCCCATAAGTCTCCCAATTACATGGCGATCTTCTGGTGGCTCGCCGGCCTGACCGTCGTCGAGGTCGGTTACTCATCGATCCTTCCCCATCGACACAAGTTCCTGCTGATCGTGGGGCTCGTGGGCTTCGCGGCGATCAAGGCGTCGCTCGTTGCCCTCTACTTCATGCACCTGAAGTTCGAGCGCAAGAGCCTTGGGATCATCGTGACCTCAACCCTGATTCTCGGTTGCATCCTGGTTGGCGTCGGAATGGCGGAGCATCTGCTGCCGAGGCCATGAGACGTGACGAGTCATAAGCGATCAGAGCTGATTCCGAAGGAGTGACATGGATCACGCAGTCGCGTTGGCGCACCCGATCGAAGAAGAGGAAGTAACGAGCACTGGAATTCCCCACGACAAGATGGGGATGTGGGTCTTCCTCTGCTCGGAGGTGATGTTCTTCACCGGGCTCATCGGCTCCTACATCGTGCTCCGCTTCGCGAGTCCGCTCTGGCCGCAGCCCTCCACGGTTCTCAACGTTCCGCTGACTGCGATGAACACGTTTATCCTCATCTGCTCGTCGGTGACGATGGTGCAGGCGCTGGCCTCCGCCAACCGCGGAGACCTCGCCAAGATGAAACTCTTCCTGTCTTTGACGCTCCTTTTTGGCGCCATTTTCATTTCGATTCAGGGAGTCGAGTACTGGAAGCTCCTCCACGAGCACACGCAGCACTATCCGAGCGGATTCAATCCCCACGCTTCTCTGTTCGGATCCGTCTTCTTTACGACCACCGGATTCCACGGATTCCATGTCTTCTGCGGCGTCGTGTGCATGGCCTACATGACCGGGAAGGCCTTTCTGGGAAAGCTCACGAAAGAGCATCATCAGGGAATCGAGACGCTCGGCCTTTACTGGCACTTCGTCGACCTGGTGTGGATCGTCCTGTTCACGATCATCT